>NZ_JACVVG010000057.1:0-25515 GCF_016647875.1 Pseudomonas sp. S36
AGGAGCGAGCGCAGCTCGCGATGCGCCGCGCGGGCGGCGCTCGATCTGCGCACCACTAAACAAATCCCGTCATACGCCTGGTGGCAGTCACGCGGCCTGCCTCGGCATACGGGTGTGGGGGCTTATAGGTGTCCGCCTTCATGGTGGTTGAGCCTCTGAGATCGAGCGCCGCCCTGCGACGCATCGCGAGCTGCGCTCGCTCCTACGTTTTTTGGCCAGTTACGCGTGTGACAGGCGCGTGCACAAATGGCGCAGGAATAACTGGCCCAAATAAACTGTAGGAGCGAGCGCAGCTCGCGATGCGCGGCACGCCCGCCACCCGCTCAAAGCCAAACCGCATCCCAGTGCGGATAATCACCCGCCCTGGCAACCAACCCCGCCCGAATCGGATTGGCCACGATATATCTCGCTAATTTCACAACGTCCTCATCGCGACGCAGCGCTCGGTCGTAATACCCTGCCTGCCAGATCGGCGAGGCCTTTACCCCGGCCTTGCGCAATGCATTGCTGGTCTGGCACTTGAAGCGTTGCATCAGCATGCTTAGCGTCGCGTCCTTCAATTCGAGCAACCAGTGCACATGATCCGGCATCACAACCCAGGCTAATGAGTGGCAGTGCTTTTTATGTTGTGCATGGCGCATGTTGTGGATGGCTAGGCGGGCGTATTCGAAATCGACAAATAGTGGCCGACGGCGGTGGGTAACCGTGGTCAGCATGTAAAGCCTGCCTGGCACCGAGCAGCGGGCATGGCGTAGCCGGCAGCCATGGGGTTTGGTCATTGTGTTCATCCTTGAAAATGTGCGTGCTGGTACAGCCTAGCTCCGGTGTAAGGATGAAAGCGGTAATCAGGGTTGCAGCATGTAACTGGATACCCGGCGCAGGCGGCGCTGAACCTAGGCACCACCACAAAACTTACGCCCCCACTACAAATTCCAGACGAAAAAAAAGGCGACCCGAGGGTCGCCCTTTTTACCGATCAAACAGAACTCAGTTCTGTTTGGCCATTGCTTCGCGCAGCAGCGCAGCCATGGTGGTGTCGGCAGCCGCTTCCGGAGCGTTTTTCAGGCTCTGGATGGCTTCACGCTCTTCAGCGTCGTCTTTCGATTTGATCGACAGGCTGATAACGCGCGATTTGCGGTCAACGCTGATGATCTTGGCTTCGATCTCTTCGCCTTCCTTCAGAACGTTACGCGCGTCTTCAACGCGGTCACGGCTGATTTCGGAAGCTTTCAGAGTGGCTTCGATGTCGTCGGCCAGGGTGACGATGGCGCCTTTGGCGTCAACTTCTTTCACGATGCCCTTGACGATAGCGCCCTTGTCATTGACAGCAACGAAGTTGGAGAACGGATCGTCTTCCAGCTGCTTGATGCCCAGGGAGATGCGCTCGCGCTCTGGGTCGACCGACAGGATGACGGTTTCCAGCTCGTCGCCCTTCTTGAAACGACGTACGGCTTCTTCGCCGGTTTCGTTCCAGGAGATGTCGGACAGGTGAACCAGGCCGTCGATGCCGCCGTCCAGGCCAATGAAGATACCGAAGTCGGTGATCGACTTGATGGTACCGGTGATCTTGTCACCCTTGTTGAACTGGCCAGAGAAGTCTTCCCATGGGTTGGACTTGCACTGCTTGATGCCCAGGGAGATACGACGACGCTCTTCGTCGATGTCCAGAACCATGACTTCCACTTCGTCGCCAACCTGAACGACTTTCGACGGGTGGATGTTCTTGTTGGTCCAGTCCATTTCGGAAACGTGTACCAGACCTTCAACGCCTTCTTCCAGCTCAGCGAAGCAGCCGTAGTCGGTCAGGTTGGTAACGCGCGCTTGTACGCGAGTACCTTCTGGGTAACGGGCAGTGATAGCAACCCACGGATCTTCGCCCATCTGCTTCAGACCCAGCGAAACGCGGTTGCGCTCACGGTCGAACTTCAGAACGCGTACGTCGACTTCGTCGCCAACGTTAACGATTTCCGATGGGTGCTTGATGCGCTTCCAAGCCATGTCGGTGATGTGCAGCAGGCCGTCGATACCGCCCAGGTCCACGAATGCGCCGTAGTCGGTGAGGTTCTTGACGATACCTTTGACTTGCTGGCCTTCCTGCAGGGTTTCCAGCAGGGCTTCGCGCTCGGCGGAGTTCTCGGCTTCCAGCACGCTGCGACGCGAAACAACAACGTTGTTGCGCTTCTGGTCCAGCTTGATGACCTTGAATTCCAGCTCTTTGCCTTCCAGGTGGGTGGTGTCGCGCACTGGGCGGACATCAACCAGGGAGCCCGGCAGGAACGCACGGATGCCGTTAACGTCGACAGTGAAGCCGCCTTTAACCTTACCGTTGATAACGCCCTTGACCACTTCTTCGGCGGCGAAAGCTGCTTCCAGAACAATCCAGCACTCGGCGCGCTTGGCTTTTTCACGGGACAGCTTGGTTTCGCCAAAGCCGTCTTCGACCGCGTCCAGCGCAACGTGCACTTCGTCACCGACCTTGATGGTCAGCTCGCCAGCTTCGTTGTAGAACTGCTCGAGCGGGATGACGCCCTCGGACTTCAGGCCAGCGTGTACGGTAACCCAGTCGCCGTCGATGTCGACAACGATACCGGTGATGATGGCACCCGGCTGAAGATTGAGGGTTTTCAGGCTTTCTTCAAAGAGTTCTGCAAAGCTTTCGCTCATTTTAATTCCTGTAGATTCGGGCGAAACAGACGCCCATCACCACATTCCAGACAATGTGGGTTCGTTTTAAGTAAAGGAAAGCCCGCAGGACGATGACTGGTGCACCTGCCTGCCTTCCTGGTTATCAGAGGAGATCGCGCAGTGCGAGCTCGCTCCTGATACGTTGCAACACCTGATCGATGGACAATTCGGTGGAATCCAGCTGAATGGCGTCTGCCGCTGGTTTCAGCGGGGCCACTGCACGCTGGGTATCGCGCTCATCGCGCGCACGAATGTCATCTAGCAGACTCGACAGACTAACATCTTCACCCTTGCCCTTCAACTGCAGGTAACGGCGGCGGGCTCGTTCCTCGGCACTGGCGGTGAGGAACACTTTCAATGGCGCGTCGGGAAACACCACGGTGCCCATGTCACGGCCATCGGCAATCAGGCCAGGCGCCTCGCGGAAGGCGCGCTGGCGCACCAGCAGTGCGTCACGCACGGCCGGCAGCGAGGCCACCCGGGAGGCACCCGCGCCGACGGTTTCGGTACGGATGACGTTGCTGACATCCTCACCCTCAAGAATAATCTGCTGAAGCTTACCGGGCTGGGCGGCAATGAACTGCACATCCAGATGAGCGGCCAGGCGGGTCAGCAGCTCTTCGTTGGTGAGGTCCACGCCATGGTTGCTGGCGTTGAACGCCAGCAGACGGTACAGCGCGCCGGAGTCCAGCAGCCGCCAGCCCAGCTCCCGGGCCAGCAGCCCGGCAACGGTGCCCTTGCCCGAGCCGCTCGGCCCGTCGATGGTGATGACTGGCGTAGGCGCGTTCACGGCTTGCCCTCTTCCGCCACGCGGATGCCCACCTCGGCGCACAGCGCCAGGAAGTTGGGGAACGACGTGGCAACGTTGGCGCAGTCGTGGATGCGGATCGGCGCGCTGGCGCGCAGCGATGCCACGCTGAAGGCCATGGCAATGCGGTGGTCGCCGTGGCCGTGCACTTCGCCGCCGCCCAGCTGGCCGCCCTCGATGATGATGCCGTCAGGGGTGGGTTCGCACTGGATACCCAGGGTGATCAGGCCGTCGGCCATTACCTGGATACGGTCGGACTCTTTGACCCGCAGCTCTTCGGCGCCCCGCAACACGGTACGCCCCTCGGCGCAGGCCGCGGCCACGAACAGCACCGGGAACTCGTCGATGGCCAGGGGCACCAGCGCTTCAGGGATGTCGATACCCTTCAGGCGTGCGCCGCGCACGCGCAGGTCGGCCACCGGCTCGCCACCCACTTCACGCTGGTTTTCCAGGGTGATGTCGCCGCCCATCAGGCGCAGGATGTCGATGACACCGGTACGGGTGGGGTTGATGCCCACATGCTCCAGCACCAGCTCGGAACCTTCGGCAATCGAGGCCGCCACCAGGAAGAACGCCGCCGACGAGATGTCGGCCGGCACTTCGATACGGGTAGCGGTGAGCTTGCCGCCAGCCTGCAGCGACGCCACCGGGCCGTTGGTGTCCACGCTGTAGCCAAAGCCGCGCAGCATGCGCTCGGTGTGGTCACGGGTAGGCGCAGGCTCGGTGACGGTGGTCTTGCCTTCGGCGTACAGGCCCGCCAGCAGCAGGCAGGATTTGACCTGCGCACTGGCCATCGGCAGCGTGTAGGTCAGGCCCTTGAGCGAGTGGCCGCCGCGGATGGTCAGCGGTGGGCGGCCTTCCGGCCCGGTTTCAACCACCGCGCCCATTTCGCGCAGCGGGTTGGCCACACGGTTCATCGGGCGCTTGGACAGCGACGCATCGCCCGTCATGGTGACGTCGAACGCCTGCCCGGCCAGCAGGCCAGACAGCAGGCGCATGGAGGTGCCCGAGTTGCCGACGTACAGCGGCCCGGGTGGCGGCTTGAGGCCATGCAGGCCCACACCGTGAATGGTCACGCGACCGTGGTTGGGGCCTTCGATGACCACCCCCATGTCACGGAATGCCTGCAGGGTCGCCAGGGCGTCCTCACCCTCGAGGAAGCCCTCGACCTCGGTGGTGCCTTCGGCCAGCGAGCCGAGCATGATCGAGCGGTGGGAAATCGACTTGTCGCCCGGTACGCGGATTCGCCCGGTCAGGCGGCCACCGGGTTGGGCCAGGAAAATCAGATCGTTGGCGTTCATAGCGTCCACATAGGCCCGGCGGGCCAGGATTTTACTGAAATGCTCGCGGGCAACCCGAGCGCGGGTGAACACACCCAGCAACTGGTGCCCGTCCCCATCAGCGATCGCGTCGCGCAAGGCGTCGAGATCGCTGCGATATGTATCAAGCGTGCGCAGCACAGCGTCGCGGTTGGCAAGGAAGATGTCATGCCACATGGTCGGGTCGCTGCCGGCGATTCTTGTGAAATCGCGAAAGCCACCCGCAGCGTACCGGAAGATTTCAAGGTTTTCATCGCGCTTGGCCAACGAATCGACCAAACCGAAGGCCAGCAGGTGCGGCAGGTGGCTGGTGGCAGCCAGCACCTCGTCATGGCGCTCGACGGGCATGTGCTCAACGTCAGCGTCCAGGGCGCGCCACAGGCGGTCGACGATGGCCAGGGCGGCGCGGTCGGTTTCGGCGAGCGGCGTAAGGATGACCTTGTGCCGGCGGAACAAGGCGGCGTTGGAGGCCTCCACACCGCTTTGCTCGGACCCGGCAATCGGGTGGCCAGGCACGAAGCGCGACACACGCTCGCCCAGGGCTGCCCGGGCAGCCCGCACCACATTGCCCTTGGCGCTGCCCACGTCGGTGATCACGGCCTGGCCGAGGTCCAGCCCGGCCAGAAGCCCCAGCAGCTTTTCCATGGCCAGGATGGGCACGGCAAGCTGGATGACATCGGCGCCCACGCAGGCCGCTGCCAGGTCGTCTTCGCAGCGGTCGACCACGCCCAGGGCCACCGCCTGCTTGCGCGACGGGGCATCCAGGTCGACACCGACCACTTCGCGGCACAGGCCGCTTTCACGCAAGCCCTTGGCGAAGGAGCCGCCGATCAGGCCCAGGCCGACCACCACCAGGCGGTTGATGATCGGCGCGGGTTGGGTTGTTGCTGCATTTACCACGGGTGTGAACCTTGTATGGCGTTGTGTTGGTTGCCGGGGGTGCCATGCACCCCAATCGCGAGCGGCTACGGGCGGCGGTTCGGAATCAAAGCACTGCCTTTGGATACGAACCCAGCACCTTCAGTGCCACGGCTTCCTGGCTGATCTGCTCGAGCACGGCCTTGATCAGCGGGTCGCGGTGGTGGCCGACGAAGTCGATGAAGAACACATACGTCCACTTGCCGCTGCGCGACGGGCGGGTTTCGATGCGGGTCAGGTCGATGCCGTTCTGATGGAAAGGCACCAGCAGCTCGTGCAGGGCACCTGGCTTGTTGCTCATCGAAACGATGATCGAGGTCTTGTCGTCGCCGGTCGGCGGCACTTCCTGGCTGCCGATCATCAGGAAGCGCGTGGAGTTGTCGGGGCGGTCCTCGATTTTCTCGGCCAGGCGGGTCAGGCCATACAGGTTGGCCGCCATGTCGCCGGCAATTGCCGCAGAATTCCATTCGCCCTTGACGCGCTTGGCCGCCTCGGCGTTGCTCGACACCGCCACACGTTCCACATTCGGGTAGTGCGCGTCCAGCCACTTGCGGCACTGGGCCAGGGACTGGGCGTGGGAGTAGATGCGGGTGATGCTGCTGGTCTTGGTGCTCTCGCCCACCAGCAGGTGGTGGTGGATACGCAGCTCCACCTCACCGCAGATCACCATGTCGTGCTCGAGGAAGCTGTCCAGGGTATGGCTGACAGCCCCTTCGGTGGAGTTTTCCACGGGCACCACGCCGAAGTTGACGGCGCCAGCGGCCACCTCACGGAACACTTCGTCGATGGCTGCCATGGGCCGGCTGATCACAGCATGGCCGAAATGCTTCATGGCAGCGGCCTGGGTGAAGGTGCCTTCCGGGCCCAGGTAGGCGATTTTCAGCGGCTCTTCCAAGGCGAGGCACGAGGACATGATTTCGCGGAACAACCGCGCCATCTCTTCGTTGCCCAGTGGGCCCTGGTTGCGCTCCATCACCCGCTTGAGCACGGCAGCTTCGCGCTCAGGGCGGTAGAACACCGGCTTTTCGCCTTCGGGCAGCGAGGCCGTCTTGACCTTGGCCACTTCCTGGGCGCAACGGGCGCGCTCGCTGATCAGCTCGAGGATTTTCTCGTCGAGGCTGTCGATGCGCACCCGCAGGGCGGTGAGTTCATGCTCGGACATCAGCCGTGCTCCTTCTCGAATTCAGCCATGTAGGCCACCAGGGCTTCGACGGCGTCCAGGCCCAGGGCGTTGTAGATGGAGGCGCGCATGCCGCCCACCGAGCGGTGGCCCTTGAGGTTGAGCAGGCCGCGGGCGTCGGCACCGGCCAGGAAGGCTTTGTCCAGGCGCTCGTCAGCCAGGCGGAACGGCACGTTCATCCACGAACGGGCGTTGTGGCTGATGGGGTTGGTGTAGAACTCGCTGGCATCGATAAAGCCGTACAGGCGGTCTTTCTTGGCCCGGTTGCGCTGCTCCATGGCATCGACACCGCCCTGCTCTTTCAGCCACTCGAACACCAGGCCCGAGAGGTACCAGGAATAGGTGGCCGGGGTGTTGTACATGGAGCCGTTGTCGGCCGACACCTTGTAGTCGAGCATGGTCGGGCAGCTGCTGCGGGCATGGCCCAGCAGGTCTTCACGCACGATGACCACCACCAGGCCGCTGGGGCCGATGTTCTTCTGGGCGCCGGCGTAAATCAGGCCGAACTGCGACACATCGATGGGGCGCGAGAGGATGTCGGAAGACATGTCCACCACCAGCGGCACATCACCGGTCTGCGGCACCCAGTCGAACTCCAGCCCGCCGATGGTCTCGTTGGACGCATAGTGCACGTAGGCCGCGTTCGGGGTGAGGTTCCACTCGTTCTGGCCGGGGATGGCCAGGTAGTCGTAGGGCTTGGCACTGGCGGCCACGTTGACATGACCGAAGCGGCGCGCTTCTTCGATGGCCTTTTTCGACCAGATGCCGGTTTCGATGTAGTCGGCGGTGCCGTTCTCCGGCAGCAGGTTGAGCGGGATCTCGGCAAACTGCTGGCTGGCGCCGCCCTGCAGGAACAGCACCTTGTAATTCGAGGGGATGGACAGCAGGTCACGCAGGTCCTGTTCGGCCTTCTCGGCGATGGCCACATAGTCGTCGCTGCGGTGGCTCATTTCCATCACCGACAGGCCCTTGCCACGCCAGTCCAGCATTTCTGCCTGGGCGCGCTGCAGCACGGCATCCGGAAGCGCGGCAGGGCCCGCGCAGAAGTTAAAGGCTCGTTTGCTCACATCCACTCTCGCTCTGCCAAATAGAACAAAATCTTGATCGGTCACTACTTAACTTGCAGGAACCGAGGCGCCCACATCGCGAGCTACGCTCGCTCCTACACAGTCAAACGGGGCGACCTTGGTCGCCCCGTTCGGGTGTAACGCCTGCTTAGTCCTGCGGTGCCTCTTCGGCGTCCGCAGCGTCGTCATTGTCGGGCGCCTGGGCCTCGGCACCCTCCTCGTCCAACTCGATCACATCATCAAGCTCTTCAGCGGACGGCTCCTGGATACGCTCCAGGCCTACCAGCGTCTCGTCGCTGGCCAGCTTGATCAGGGTGACGCCCTGGGTGTTGCGGCTAAGGCTGGACACTTCGCCCACCCGGGTACGCACCAGCGTGCCCTGGTCGGAAATCAGCATGATCTCCTCGCCTTCCTGCACCTGAATGGCGCCGATCAGCAAGCCGTTGCGCCCCTTGGTGCCCATGGCAATGACGCCCTGGCCACCACGGCCGCGACGCGGGAACTTGGACAGCGGGGTACGCTTGCCGAAGCCACGCTCGGAGGCCGTGAGGATCTGCGCACCGGACTCTGGAATGAGCATGGAGATGATCTCCTGGCCCTTGCCCAGCTTCATGCCGCGCACGCCACGGGCGGTACGGCCCATTTCGCGCACCACGCTCTCGGCGAAGCGGATCACCTTGCCCGCATCGGAGAACATCATCACTTCCTTGGCGCCGTCGGTGATGGCCGCCGCAATCAGGGTGTCGCCTTCTTTCAGCTTCAGGGCAATCAGGCCGTTGCTACGCGGACGGGCGAACTGCACCAGCGGGGTCTTCTTCACGGTGCCCGACGCGGTGGCCATGAAGATGTAGGCGCCAGTAGGTTCGGCTGCCCACTCAGGGGTATCGCCGTCTTCTTCGTCGGCTTCCTCCACCTCGACCACTTCACCTTCGAGCACGGTGTCATCCGCGTCCTCCAGCTCTTCGTCGGCACCGGCGCTCTGCTGCAGGGCCTCCAGGTCGATCTGCAGCATGGCGGTGATGCGCTCACCTTCTTCCAGCGGCAGCAGGTTGACCAGCGGGCGGCCACGGGCAGCACGCGAGGCTTCGGGGATTTCGTAGGTTTTCTTCCAGTACACCTTGCCCTTGCTGGAGAACAACAGCAGGGTGGCGTGGCTGTTGGCCACCAACAGGTGCTCGATGTAGTCCTCGTCCTTCACGCCGGTGGCCGACTTGCCCTTGCCGCCGCGGCGCTGGGCCTGGTAGGCGGACAACGGCTGGGTCTTGGCATAGCCACCGTGGGAGATGGTCACTACGCGCTCTTCTTCCGGGATCATGTCGCCGTAGTTGAGGTCATGGCTGGCGTTCAGGATCTCGGTACGGCGGGCATCGCCATATTCGGCGCGGATCGCTTCGAGTTCTTCGCGGATCACTTCCATCAGGCGCTCAGCGCTGCTGAGGATACGGATCAGCTCGCCGATCTGCTCCAGGATTTCCTGGTACTCGGCCAGCAGCTTCTCGTGCTCGAGGCCGGTCAGGCGGTGCAGGCGCAGGTCCAGGATGGCCTGGGCCTGTTCTGGCGAAAGGTAGTACTTGCCGTCGCGCAGGCCAAATTGCTCTGGCAGGTCTTCGGGGCGGCAGGAATCGGCACCGGCGCGCTCGACCATCACCTGCACGGCACTGGATTCCCATGGCGTGGAAATCAGCGCTTCCTTGGCTTCGGACGGCGTTGGCGAGGCCTTGATCAGGGCAATGACCGGGTCGATGTTGGACAGCGCAACCGCCTGGCCTTCAAGGATATGGCCGCGCTCGCGGGCCTTGCGCAGCTCGAACACGGTGCGGCGGGTGACCACCTCACGGCGGTGGCGCACGAAGGCTTCGAGCAGGTCCTTGAGGTTGAGCAAGCGCGGGCGGCCGTCGACCAGCGCCACCACGTTGATGCCGAACACGCTCTGCAGCTGGGTTTGCGAATACAGGTTGTTGAGCACCACCTCCGGCACCTCGCCGCGACGCAGCTCGATGACGATGCGCATGCCGTCCTTGTCGGACTCGTCGCGCAGCTCGGTGATGCCTTCGATCTTCTTCTCTTTGACCAGCTCGGCGATTTTCTCGATCAGGCGGGCCTTGTTGAGCTGGTAAGGCAGCTCGGTCACGACGATCTGCTGGCGGCCGCCTACCTTGTCGATGTCTTCGATTTCGGAGCGGGCGCGCATGTAGATGCGGCCACGGCCGGTACGGTAGGCCTCGATGATGCCCTGGCGGCCGTTGATCAGGCCGGCCGTGGGGAAGTCCGGGCCCGGAATGTGCTGCATCAGCTCATCGATGGTGACTTCGGGGTTGTCGATGAGTGCCAGGCAGCCGTCGATGACCTCGCCCAGGTTATGCGGCGGGATGTTGGTGGCCATGCCCACGGCGATACCGCTGGAACCGTTGACCAGCAGGTTTGGGATACGGGTGGGCATCACCGCCGGGATCTGTTCGGTGCCGTCGTAGTTGGGCACCCAATCGACGGTTTCTTTGTGCAGGTCAGCCAGCAGCTCGTGGGCCAGCTTGGCCATACGCACTTCGGTGTATCGCATGGCAGCGGCGTTGTCGCCGTCCACGGAACCGAAGTTGCCCTGACCGTCGACCAGCAGGTAGCGCAGCGAGAACGGCTGGGCCATACGCACGATGGTGTCGTAGACCGCAGTGTCGCCGTGCGGGTGGTACTTACCGATCACGTCACCGACCACGCGGGCGGATTTCTTGTACGGCTTGTTCCAGTCGTTGCCCAGTTCGCTCATCGCAAAGAGAACGCGACGATGCACGGGCTTCAAGCCGTCACGCGCATCGGGCAGCGCTCGCCCGACAATCACGCTCATCGCGTAGTCGAGGTAAGACTGTCTCAGTTCGTCTTCGATATTGACCGGGAGGATTTCTTTGGCCAGTTCGCCCATGAGAAGCCTGATTCCTTTTTCTGGTGAAACTTCGCAGCTCCATCAAGGGCCGAACGAAGCTCGCCGCCGCAGCGCATCAGCATGCGACGACTTACGACAAATCAACGAGTTGTGCCATGGATCTGCGCAGTGAAGACCGCCGGTATGGGCGGGCTTGGAAACTGCCGGATGTTACCACAATGGCGGGGGTAGTGGGGAGATGTGCACCGGGGGCTTGCCGGTGAATGTGCGGCGCCGGAGGGATCGGGCGCCGCTTGAGCGGCGCATCGCGAGCTGCGCTCGCTCCTACAGGTGTTTCGGGCCGAATCAGTGCAACCGCTTGCGACACATCAGTTGCGCCAGCTTGGCGGTGTCCGGGCGCTCGATAATGCCCCGTTCGGTCACGATCACGTCGATCAGGTCTGCCGGGGTCACGTCGAACACCGGGTTGAACACCTCGACATCCGGCGCAACCCGGGTACCGGCGTAGTCCAGCAGCTCGCCGGCCTCGCGCTCTTCCAGCGGAATGTCTTCGCCGGTGGCCAGGTTGAGGTCGAT
Organism: Pseudomonas sp. S36; assembly: GCF_016647875.1. NCBI lineage: Bacteria > Pseudomonadati > Pseudomonadota > Gammaproteobacteria > Pseudomonadales > Pseudomonadaceae > Pseudomonas > Pseudomonas sp. S36. Next base: position 11,429 of record NZ_JACVVG010000057.1, read on the forward strand.
GCTGGTGCTCGGCGCCACCACCATGAAGCGCACGCCGTGGTGCATGGCATTGACGGCCAGTTGATAGGTGCCGATCTTGCTGGCCACATCGCCGTTGGCAGCGATGCAGTCTGCGCCCACCACCACCCAGGTGATGCCCTTGGTCTTCATCAGGTGGGCCAGGGCGGAATCGGCACACAAGGTCACCGGCAGCCCTTCGTTGGCCAGCTCCCACGCCGTCAGCCGCGAGCCCTGCAGCCACGGCCGGGTTTCACCGGCGTACACCCGCTCCACCATGCCCTCCAGGTAACCGGCGCGGATCACCCCCAGGGCGGTGCCGAAGCCACCGCTGGCGAGGGCGCCGGCATTGCCGTAGGTGAGCAAGGTCTGGGCATTGCCCTGGTGGCGGCGGATCAGCTCGGTGCCGTACTGGGCCATGGTCAGGTTGGCCTCGCGGTCACTCTCGTGAATCAGGCGCGCTTCAGCTTCCAGGGCGGCCAGCACATCTTCGGCGGGGCGCAGACGCTGCAGGCGCTCGCGCATGCGGTTCAGCGCCCAGAACAGGTTGGCCGCCGTGGGGCGCGCCTCGGCCAGCACCAGGAAGTCTTCTTCCAGGTCCATTTCCCAGTCGCCGCCCTCGGCCAGCCGCTCTTCCACGGCCAATACCAGCCCGTAGGCGGCCACGATGCCGATCGCCGATGCACCGCGCACTGCCATGTCGCGGATGGCCGCTGCCACCTGCGCAACATTGTCGCAGGCCAGCCATTGTTCTTTCGAGGGCAGCAGGCGCTGGTCGAGCAGGTGCAGGACGCCGCCCTGCCAGCGGATCCCGGTCACCTTCTCCGCCGCCAAAAGTCGCTCGCGCATCACCTCTCCCCGTGGTTCGCCCATCAAAAGCCGGCGATTATAGCGAGCCTGGTGGCCAAGCGCTCGGGTATACTTCGGCCTTTTCGAGCGCAAGCTCCAGGCCATGCGCTGCAACCACTGCCCGCCACACCCAGGCTGGCCCTGGCCCGCAGTTGCCGGCTTGCCGCTTGAAGCTGACACCCAAGTTCCAGAGGACTGTTCAATGAGCAACGTCGACCGCGCCGAAATTGCCAAGTTCGAAGCGCTGGCCCACCGCTGGTGGGACCGTGAGAGCGAGTTCAAGCCGCTGCACGAAATCAACCCGCTGCGGGTCAACTGGATCGACGAGCGCGCCAGCCTGGCGGGCAAGAAGGTGCTGGATGTGGGCTGCGGCGGCGGCATCCTCAGCGAAGCCATGGCCCAGCGCGGCGCCACGGTCACCGGCATCGACATGGGCGAAGCGCCCCTGGCCGTCGCCCGGCTGCACCAGCTGGAGTCCGGCGTGCAGGTGCAATACCGGCAGATCACCGCCGAAGCCCTGGCCGAAGAAATGCCCGGCGCATTCGATGTGGTCACCTGCCTGGAGATGCTTGAGCACGTGCCCGACCCGTCCTCGGTCATCCGCGCCTGCTACCGCATGGTCAAGCCTGGCGGCCAGGTGTTCTTCTCCACCATCAACCGCAACCCCAAGGCGTACCTGCTGGCCATTGTCGGCGCCGAGTACATCCTCAAGATGCTGCCGCGCGGCACCCACGACTTCAAGAAGTTCATCCGCCCTTCGGAGCTTGGCGCCTGGAGCCGCATTGCCGGCCTTGAAGTGAAGGACATCATCGGCCTCACCTACAACCCGCTGACCAAGCACTACAAACTCAGCAGCGACGTTGACGTCAACTACATGATCCAGACCCTGCGCGAGGAATGAGCATGCGCCTGCGAGCTGTACTGTTCGACATGGACGGCACCTTGCTGGACACGGCGCCGGACTTCATCGCCATCTGCCAGGCCATGCTCGCCGACCGCGGCCTGCCGCCGGTGGACGACCCCCTGATCCGCGGGGTGATCTCTGGCGGCGCCCGGGCCATGGTCGCCGCCACCTTTGCCATGGACCCGGAGGCCGAGGGCTTCGAGGCCCTGCGCCTGGAGTTTCTGGAGCGTTACCAGCGCGACTGCGCCGTGCACACCCGGTTGTTCGATGGCATGGCCGAACTGCTGGCGGACATCGAGAAAGGCAAGCTGCTGTGGGGGGTGGTCACCAACAAGCCGGTGCGTTTCGCCGAGCCCATCATGCAGCGCCTGGGCCTGGCCGAACGCTCGGCACTGCTGATCTGCCCAGACCACGTAACGCGCAGCAAACCAGACCCAGAGCCGCTGATACTGGCCTGCAAGACGCTGAACCTGGACCCGGCCAGCGTGCTGTTCGTGGGGGACGACTTGCGTGACATCGAGTCGGGCCGCGACGCCGGTACCCGCACCGCAGCGGTACGTTTTGGCTATATTCACCCGGATGACAATCCGAACCACTGGGGCGCCGACGTGGTGGTTGACCACCCGCTGGACTTGCGCAAGGTCATCGACAGCGCGCTGTGTGGCTGCTGAACAGTGCGGCCCTGCGCATAACCTGTCCAGCAGGGCCCTGTGGCAGCGGCTTCAGCCGCGAACACCGGCGCAGCCGGTGCCCTGCACCGCGCCGCCTGCTTCGCGGGTAAACCCGCTCCTACAGGTTCAGCTGCCCGCTTACAGGGTGTGTTCAAGCATTTAAAGGACTCAAACATGTTCGACTACGCCGCTCGTGCGGATCTGCTCAAAGGCCGGGTCATCCTGGTAACCGGCGCCGGCCGTGGTATCGGCGCTGCCGCTGCCAAGGCTTACGCCGCACTGGGTGCCACGGTGCTGCTGCTGGGCAAGACCGAAGCCAACCTGAACGCGCTGTACGACGAAATCGAAGCGGCTGGCCACCCGCAGCCGGTGGTTATCCCGTTCAACCTGGAAACCGCCCTGCCCCACCAGTACGACGAACTGGCGGTGATGATCGAAGACCAGTTCGGGCGCCTGGACGGGCTGCTCAACAATGCCTCGATCATCGGCCCACGCACCCCCATGGAGCAGTTGTCGGGTGACAACTTCATGCGCGTGATGCATGTGAACGTGGATGCCACCTTCATGCTCACCAGCACCCTGCTGCCACTGCTGAAGCTGTCCGAGGACGCTTCGGTGGTGTTCACCAGCAGCAGCGTGGGGCGCAAGGGCCGCGCCTACTGGGGCGCCTACGGGATCTCCAAGTTCGCCACCGAAGGCATGATGCAGACCCTGGCCGACGAACTGGAAGGCGTGGCACCGGTACGTGCCAACAGCATCAACCCGGGCGCCACGCGCACCGCCATGCGTGCCCAGGCCTATCCAAGCGAAAACCCGCAGAACAACCCCCTGCCCGAAGAAATCATGCCGGTGTACCTGTACCTGATGGGGCCAGACAGCAAAGGCGTGAATGGGCAGGCGTTCAACGCCCAGTAAGCCCAGGAGGCCGGGCGGCCTCCTGATTCACACCGCAACCTGGGTCAGCCAGCAGCCAGCGCCGGGCTTACCCGGCCTTGCTGGCGCCCCTCGAGCTGCATGCAGCGCTCCAGGAACAGGAACATGCAGTCGTAGCTCTTGCAGATCGCCCGGCGCAGCTCGGTACGCAGGCTCATGCTCGGGTTCTCGCCCGCCAGGGTGCAGATGATCTCCAGCGCCTCCCACGGGTGGGTGTCGTCATACTGGGCATGCATCTTCAGCCACTTCATGGCGCGCTTGCGCTGGTCTTCCGGGAAGCCCATGGCGTAGGTATCGGTGGAGCACACCACTGCCGACCACTCCCCGGTCGCCCCTTCAATGGCATAGTTGGTGGCCGCCATCGACACCGCCAGGTTCTCGGTAGCGCACACTCGCCAGCACCAGTCATTCAGGCCGTTGAGTTCGGGCGGTACATCCTGGGCCTGCAGGTCGTGCAGGTTCACGCCATGGGCCTGGGCCCAATTCACCCAATAATCGGCGTGGTTCAGTTCCACGCGAATGTTGCGCATCAGCCAGCGCCGCGCCATGTCCTCGCCCTGATGGCGGCCGTAGCGGGTCTTGGTGAGGTTATGCGCCATGTACAGCGAGAACTGCTCCACCACCGGCCAGCCGCCAATCAGGTACTGGCGAATGGTGGACTGCTTGAGGGTGCCGTCGCGCAGGCGCGCATACAGCTCGTGCTCCACCACACGGCGCTTGCTCTCACTGCAATCCTCGATCAGTTGCTGGGCCCACGTGGGGTAGCTGGCCGGGTCCATCAATGGCCCGATACGGACGAATGCATCAATCACTTTCTGCTCCTTGATCCTTGTGATTTCTAGCTAGCGAAACGTGCCAGGCGCCCGCTGCAACAGGGGCCGGTCGGCCACCCGCTGGCGGTGCAAACTGTCACAGGTGAACACCTGCGGGCGTTCTATCAGGTAGCCCTGGGCGTAATCCACACCAATTTCCTGCAGGGCCTGCTCGATCAACGGGGTCTCGACAAACTCGGCGATGGTACGTTTACCCATCACGTGGCCGATGTGGTTGATGACCTCGACCATGGCCCGGTTGACCGGGTCATCGAGCATGTCCTTGACGAAACTGCCGTCGATCTTGAGGAAATCTACGGGCAAATGCTTGAGGTAGGCAAACGATGACATGCCGGCGCAGAAGTCATCGAGGGAAAACCGGCAACCCAGGCCCTTGAGTTCATTGATGAAGCGGATCGCGCTGCCCAGGTTGGCGATGGCGCTGGTCTCGGTGATCTCGAAGCAGATCATGCGCGGCGGAATGGCGTAATCCACGAACAGGCGTTGCAGGTACTCCAGGAATTTGTCATCACCGATGCTCGAGCCCGACAGGTTGATGGCACAGGTGGCCAGTGGCCCTTTGTGGCCGGCGTCCAGGCACTGGCGGATGATCATGAACACGTTGCGCACCACCCAGCGGTCCAGTGCGGTGATCAGCCCGTAGCGTTCGGCGGCTGGGATAAAGCTGTTGGGCAGGATGGTGCGCCCGCTTTCGTCGTGCAGGCGTAACAGAATCTCGATATGGCCAGGGCCGTCGAAGGCTTTGAGCGGCGCGATTTCCTGGGCGTACAGGCAGAAGCGGTTTTCTTCCAGGGCCACGTGCAAGCGCTGGATCCAGGCCATTTCGCCGAAACGGATAGACAGCTCGCTGTCGTCGGCATGGTACACCTGCACACGGTTACGGCCCTTTTCCTTGGCCATGTAGCAGGCCATGTCGGCCGCACGCAGCGACGTTTCCAGGGTGCCGGGCGCCTGGGCGATGTGCACCAGCCCTACGCTTACCGTGGTCACGAACGGCCTGCCCTTCCACACGAAGTGCAGGCTCTGCACCATCTGGCGCAGTTGCTCGGCAATGCGCTCGGCCTGCTCGGGCGGGCAGTTTTCCAGCAGCACGCCAAACTCGTCGCCCCCCAGCCGCGCCAGGGTGTCGCCTTCGCGCAGGCCCGATTGCAGCACCGCGCAGATGTGCCGCAGTAATTCGTCGCCCGCCGCATGCCCGCAGGTATCGTTCACAAGCTTGAACTGGTCCAGGTCCAGGAACATCAGCGAATGCCGGCCCGGCTGGCGCGCCAGGGCATTGAGCGCCTGCTCCAGGCGGTATTCGAATTCACGCCGGTTGGCCAGGCCCGTGAGGGCATCGTGGGTGGCCTGCCAGGACAGGTTGGCGATGTACTGGCGCTCCTGGGTCATGTCGTGCAGCACCAGCACAATGCCGCTGACCTGCCCTTCGTTGACGATGGACGAGCCCACCAGGTTGATCGACACGGTGCTGCCGTCCAGCCGCTGAATCAGCCGCGCATGTTCGGCCCCGCCCTTGAGGCTGCCGCTGAGCACCTGGTCCACCAGGCTGCGGCCTTCGTCCATGTCGTGCTCGTCCACCAGGGTGAACAGCGCCGACAGCGGCAAGCCCAGGGCCTGGGCAGCTTGCCAGTGGGTGAGCTGCTCGGCCGCAGGGTTCATGTAGCCGATGCAGCCCTCCACATCGGTGGTGATCACCGCGTCGCCAATGGCTTGCAGGGTGATTTGCGCGCGCTCTTTTTCTTCCTGCAAGGCGCTGGCGAACGCCTGGCGCTGGGCCAGCAGCTTGCTTGAGCGGCGCCAGGCGATGGTAATGAGGATGAGCGCGGTCACCAGGTTGGTAATCAGCAGCACCCTCAGCAGTACCCGCGAGCCCTCGCCCAAGGCATCGCTGAACGCCTTGGCGGCGGGGGTGACACCTTCGTTGATGATGGCGATACGCGCCTTCCAGGCTTCTACCGTGGCCTCAGCCACCGGCCCATTGGCGAAGCGCTGGTGCATCTCGCCCGCCAGCACGTCCAGCTTGGCCAGGTAGTCGTCACCCATGTCCCAGTAGTTCACCGCCGTCTGCATGTAGCTGATGCCGCGGAAATGGCGGTAGAACCAGATGATGCGCTCAACGTCGTCCAGGTGGTTGCCGCCCTGCAGCACGGCCTCGCGGGCGGCCTGCAGGTCAGGGTCCGGTTTGTCCAGCACCTTGCGCACGCGGTGGTCGCCCTGGGGCACGATGATGGCCTGGCGATAGCGCTGGTAGGTGTCCTCGTCGCGCGTATCTGCGTACAGGTTGAGGTAGTAGATGGCGTCTTTCTGAGCCTTGGACCATAGGCTCTCCCCCGCGACGTACGCACGCACGGCTGAAAGCGTGTACAGGCTGAGGCTGCCCAAGGCAACCTGGAACACCACCACGGCGATGAAGGGCCAGGTGATGCCGAGCAGCTTGGGCGCCTCTTGAGTGCGATGTCCCTTCATGGATTCCCTGTCACCGAGCTGATAAGGCGAGAATCGACCCAGACAAAGCACAGCGTAGGCCATTTGCCAGTAACGCGATGGAAATTTCAGCAGTGACCGGCGTGCTGCACCTAGCGCTGCTGCAAGTGCCCATACAGCTTGGCGTACAAGCCGCCCTCGGCGATCAGTTGCTGGTGGTCGCCGTCCTCTGCCACACGCCCGCCATCGAACACCAGCACACGGTCAGCCTGCTTAACAGCCGACAGGCGGTGGGCGATGATCAGAGTGGTGCGGCCGGTTAAAAACCGTGCCAGTGCCTGGTGCAGGTTGTACTCGGTGGCGGCGTCCAGCGCCGAGGTAGCCTCGTCGAGGATCACCACCTTGGGCTCGGCCAGTACCATGCGGGCGATGGCCAGCCGCTGGCGCTGCCCACCGGACAGCCGCACCCCGGACCGCCCCACCACGCTGTCCAGGCCCTGGGGCAAGGCGGCGATGGTGCTGTCGAGCTGGGCAATGGCCAGTGCCTGCCAGCAGGCGTCATCGGTGCAGTCGCGGCCCATGGTCAGGTTGGCGCGTACGGTGTCGTTGAACAGCGAAGGGTGCTGGAGCACCACCGCGACATGCTCGCGCAGGGTGTCCAGGCCAATCTCCTGCAAGGTGGCACCGCCAAAACGGATGCTGCCGGCCTGGGCGCTGTACAGCCCCAGCAGCAGCTGCACCAGGGTGCTCTTGCCGCCGCCACTGGCACCGACGATCGCCACCTTTTCACCGGGGGCAATGGCCAGGTCGAGGTGCTCCAGTACCGGCTCATCACCGTAGGCGAAGCTCAGGTCGCGCACCTCGATGCCTACCGTGGCGTGGCCGGCGAAGGGGTTGCTGGCGCCGGGGTACTGGGGCTCGTCGGCGCGTGCCAGCAGCTCGTTGAGGCGGTTCAGGGCGCCACCTGCGGCGTAGTAGGCGTATTGCAGGTTGAGCAACTGCTCCACCGGGCCAATCATGAACCACAGGTAGCTGAACACCGCCAGCATCTGGCCAATGGACAGGTCCGAAAACAGCACGGTGAGCATCGCGGCCGCACGGAAGATATCGATGCCGAACTGGAACAACAACCCACTGGCGCGGCCACTGGCATCACTCTTCCACTGGGATTCCACCGCGTAATCACGCACTTCGCGGGCGCGCACGCCCAGGCGCCCAAGGAAGTAACCCTGGCGGTTGCCGGCACGGATTTCCTGGATGGCATCGAGGGTTTCGGTAAGGGCTTGGGTAAAACGGGCCGTGCTGTCGTTTTCCAGCTTCTTGAGGTGCTTCACGCGCTTGCCCAACTGCACGGTGAAGTAGATGACCAGCGGGTTGAACAGCAGAATCAGCAACGCCAGCTGCCAGTGCATCCAGATAAGAATGGCCGCTGTGCCGGTGAGGGTGAGCATGGCGACCAGAAAGCGGCTGAGGGTTTCGCCCACGAACTTGTCGAGGGTGTCCAGGTCGGTGACCAGATGGGTGGTGACCGTGCCACTGCCCAGGCTTTCGTACTCCTTCAGCGAAATACGCTTCAGGCGCTCGATGAGCCGAATGCGCAACCGGTAGACGATGTCCTTGGCCAGCCCGGCGAACAGTTTGGCCTGAACCACATTGAATGCCAGCGCACACAGGCGCAGGCACAGGGTAAGCACCAGCATCAGGCCGATATAGCCCGCGGCCACCTGCCAGCCCTGGGGCAGCAGCTGGTTCATCCATTTCAGCGCGGCATCGCCATGGCCCAGCAGCACTTCATCCACCAGCAGCGGCAGCAGCAACGGGATGGGCACGCTGCAGCAAGCCGCCAGCACCGCAATCAGGTTGGCAGACCAGAGCTGCTTTTTGTGGTGCAGGGCCAGGCGGCGAATCTCTGCCCAGCTCAACCGGTCAGCCACGGCCTGGGGTTTACCCGGCACCGGGTCGGGCGACCCGGGCATATCAAGCACTGGCGGCCTGCTGCAGCCAGCGGCTGAGCAGAGGCTGCAGGCGCTCCAGTGGCTGATAGCCGTTGGTCAGCAAGGCCAGCTGGCCATTGCGCTCGGCAAGCAAGGTGGGAAAGCCCGCAATGCCCAGGTCCTGCGCCCAGGTGAAATCGGCGGCCGTGGCGCTGCGGGTATCGGCACGGGCGAAGGCCTCGGCGAACACCGCGCGGTCGAAGCCGGCCTGCTCGGCCAGCTCTACCAGTTGTGGGGCAGTGGTCACGTCTACACCCTGCTGGTAGAACGCCTGCTGGATGGATGCCAGCAGTGGCCACACACGCTCGGCCTCCAGTTCGCGGGCGGTGACCAGGGCGCGGCAGGCAGGTTCTGTGTCGTAGACGAAGCCATCGGGCATGGCGCCTTCGAAACGGAACGGCTGCCCGGTGGCGTCGGCCACGGCCTGCCAGTGCTCCAGGATGTACTTGCGCGTCGAGGTGTCCAGCGCGCTCCCACCGGTACGCAACCCCCCAGGTACCAAGTGGGTGGGCACGCCGGCCTGCTGCGCCTGGGTGATCAGCGCCGCGGCAACGGGTGCGAAGCCCCAGCACCAGGAGCACATCGGGTCCATCACGTAGATCAGGCGTGCAGACATGCCTCAGGCCTCGGCTTTGTAGTTGTAACCAATCGGGTGCGGCAGGTTGCGGGCCTTGGCCAGTTCGATCTGCTTCTGCCGGTCGATGGCGCTGCGCCGGGTCTTCTCGCTCAGGGTGTCCCAGCAGTGTGGGCAGCTGATACCTGGCGAATAATGCTCGGACTCGCGCTCCTGGGCGTTGATCGGGTGCCGGCAGGCGTGGCACTGGTCGTAGTCGCCTTCGCTCAGGTCGTGGCGCACCGTGACCCGGTTGTCGAACACGAAGCAGTCGCCGTCCCACAGGCTCTGTTCCTGGGGCACTTCCTCGAAGTACTTCAGGATGCCGCCTTTCAGATGATAGACCGCCTCGAAGCCTTCACCGAGCATGTAGCTGGAGGCTTTTTCGCAACGGATGCCACCGGTGCAGAACATGGCCACCTTCTTGTGCCTGGCGGGGTCGAAGTTGGCCTTGATGTACTCGGGGAACTCGCGGAAGGTTTCGGTCTTGGGGTCGACGGCGCCCTTGAAAGTGCCGATGGCCACTTCATAGTCGTTGCGGGTGTCGATCAGCAGCACTTCCGGGTCGCTGATCAGGGCGTTCCAGTCCTTGGGCTCCACATAGGTGCCCACCGCCTGGTTGGGGTCTACGCCCGGCACGCCGAGGGTGACGATCTCTTTCTTGAGCTTGACCTTGGTGCGGTAGAACGGCTGTTCGTCGCAGTACGACTCTTTATGGTCCACATCCACCAGCCGCGGGTCGTTGCGCAGCCAGGCCAGCAGGCCGTCGATGCCCTGGCGGGTGCCGGACACAGTGCCATTGATGCCTTCGTTGGCCAGCAGCAAGGTGCCTTTGACGTCGTTGTCGAGCATGGTCTTGAGCAGCGGTTCGCGCAGTTCGACGTAGTCCTGCAGGGTGACGAACTTGTACAGCGCCGCGACGACGATCGGTTGTGACATGAAGCAGGTTCTCCAGGTGGTTGCCCTCGTAAGGGGCGGACCGGGTTACACAATGTAAAAGGGGCCGCTGAGCGGCCCCTGTGGGGATGAAGCGGATTCTACCAGAACTCCTTCAGGGTTTCAGTGCCCGCCGCCGGCGCACACGGGCGAAGCCGGCGCAGCGCCGACCTTGGCCCACTCTTCGCCGGTGTAGGTATGAATGGCCAGGGCATGAATCTGGCCCATCAGCTCACCCATGGTGGCGTACACCTTCTGGTGGCGCTTGACGCTGTTGAGGCCAGCGAACTGCTCGCTGACGATCACGGCCTTGTAGTGCGTCTGTTGGCCACGGCTGTGCATGTGGCTTTCATCCAGCACCTGCAGGTGCTGCGGCGCCAGGGCGGCCAACTGCTGTTCGATACGCTGTTGCATGCTCATCGCGTACGGCTCACTTCTTGGCTGGGGCGGCTGCCTTGCCGAAGTTCGGGTCCAGCTCCTTGGTCATGTCTTCAAGCAGCTTGTTCACCACCGGCACCGCAGGCTCCAGGCTCTGCTGGGTCAGCTGGGCCGACTCCTGGGTGACCTTGGGCATTTCACGCAGCACTTTCTTGCCCAGTGGCGATTCGTAGAACTTGACCAAGTCTTTCAGCTCTTGCTCGGTGAAGGTCCTGGTGTACAGGTCAACCATTTTAGGCTTGAGCTTGTTCCAGCCGATGGCGCTGTTGAGCGCAGCGTTGGCCTTGGCCTGGTAGCTTTCCAGTACCGATTGCTTGGTAGCCGGTGCCTTGGTCTGGGCGAAGCGCTGGGCGAACATCTGCTGTACCTGCATGTACACCGGGGTACCAAGCTTGTCGGCATTGGCCAGGGTCAGGAACTTCTCGGCAGCCGCGTTGTGGCTGGCAGTGGCGGCAAGTACCTGGCCGCTGGCACAGGCCAGGGCAACGGCAGCACAGAGGACACGAAGACGGGTCATTGCATTTCCTTCAGGAGGGGGAGGCGGTACCTCAGAGTAGAGCATTCTGCGCCCGTGACGGCACGCTGCTCAAGGGGCACGACAGACGATTGAACCGCCCGGTCGCATGAGGGCCTAAACTGCTGATTCTGACTGACAAGGGAGTGAATGCAGCATGAGCCGTATCGAGACAGACAGCCTGGGCCCGGTCGAAGTTCCTGAGGACGCCTACTGGGGCGCCCAGACCCAACGCTCGCTGATCAACTTCGCCATTGGCCAGGAGCGCATGCCGCTGGCAGTGCTGCACGCCCTGGCACTGGTCAAGAAAGCGGCCGCGCGGGTGAATGATCGCAATGGCGACCTGCCCGGTGATATCGCGCGCCTAATCGAGCAGGCCGCCGACGAAGTGCTGGGCGGGGAACACGATGATCAGTTCCCGCTGGTGGTGTGGCAGACCGGCAGCGGCACCCAGAGCAACATGAACGTGAACGAGGTGATTGCCGGGCGTGCCAACGAGCTGGCGGGCCAGGGCCGCGGCGGCAAGGCGCCGGTGCACCCCAACGATCACGTCAACCGCTCGCAAAGCTCCAACGACTGCTTCCCGACGGCCATGCACATTGCAGCGGCCCAGGCGGTGCACGACAAGCTGCTGCCGGCCGTGGCCGAGCTGTCTTCGGGGCTGGCGGAGCTTTCAGCGCGCCACCACCAGCTGGTGAAGACCGGCCGCACGCACATGATGGACGCCACCCCCATTACCTTCGGCCAGGAAGTGTCGGCGTTCGTTGCCCAGCTCGATTATGCCCAACGCGCCATCCGTGCCACCCTGCCAGCGGTTTATGAACTGGCCCAGGGCGGCACGGCGGTGGGCACGGGGTTGAACGCACCGCACGGGTTCGCCGAAGCCATTGCCGCCGAACTGGCTGCGCTGTCCGGGTTGCCGTTCGTGACCGCGCCGAACAAGTTCGCCGCCCTGGCCGGGCACGAGCCGCTGACCAGCCTGGCCGGTAGCCTGAAAACCCTGGCAGTGGCACTGATGAAAATCGCCAACGACCTGCGCCTGCTGGGTTCTGGCCCACGGGCGGGGCTGGCAGAAGTGCGCCTGCCGGCCAACGAGCCGGGCAGTTCGATCATGCCCGGCAAGGTCAACCCGACCCAGTGCGAGGCGCTGTCAATGCTGGCTTGCCAGGTGCTGGGCAACGACGCCACCATCGGTTTTGCCGCCAGCCAGGGCCACCTGCAGTTGAATGTGTTCAAGCCGGTGATCATCCACAACCTGCTGCAGTCGATAGAGTTGCTGGCCGATGGCTGTCGCAACTTCCAGCAGCATTGTGTGGCCGGTATCGAGCCAGATGCCGAGCAGATGGCTGCGCACCTGGAACGGGGCTTGATGCTGGTCACGGCGCTCAACCCGCATATTGGCTACGACAAGGCTGCAGAAATCGCCAAGAAGGCCTACAACGAGGGCAAGACCCTGCGGGAAGCGGCGCTGGAGCTCAAGTACCTGACCAACGAGCAGTTCGACCAGTGGGTAAGGCCAGAAAACATGCTGGCACCGGGCGGCCGGGGCTGACACGCCTAGCGGGGGTGGTGGGGGGCCAGCCTGCGGGCCCGCCAGCCCGCGACCAGGGAAGGGCCCAGCGCGACCAGGGCCGAGCCCAGCACCACCACCACCGCGCCTATGTAACCGAGGGAGTTGATGTCTTCGGCCTGCACGTATGCGGGCCATAACAACGCCGCAACCGCTACGGCAATGAAGGTGACCAGCGGGGTGAGGGCCAGGGTGGCGCTCACCCGCGACGCCTCCCAGTGGGCCAGTGCTTCGGCAAACGCACCGTAGGCCACCAGCGTGTTAAGGCAACAGGCCAGCAGCAACCAGCCCTGCACCGGGCTCAACTGCAGGGCCTCCAGCGGGTGGACCCAGGGCGTGAGCAACGCAGCGCAACTGAGGTAGATCACCATCATCACCTGCTGTGAGTTCCAGGTTGTAAGCAGCTGCTTCTGGCTCAACGCATAGAACACCCAGATGCTGGTAGCCAGCACGATGGTAAGTACACCGGTGGTGTAGGTGCCCAGCGACGTCAGCAGTTCATCGAGCCGCTGGTTGAAGAACAACCCGAAACCCGCCAGCAGAATCAGCAGCCCCATGCCCTGCCCCAGGCTGAAACGCTCGCGGAACACGAACACGCTGGCCACCAGCAGCAGCACCGGCCCAAGCTGCACCACCAGTTGCGCCGTGCCTGGGCTCAGCAGTTTCAGCCCGATGAGGTACAGCACGTAGTTGCCCATCAACCCGAATACCGCCACCACCACCAGCCCCCGGCCTTTGCGGCTGAGTTTGCCGAGCGATGGCAGGCGGCGGCGGGCCGACAGCCACGCGCACAGCAGGCCACCGGAGACCAGCAGGCGGTACCAGGTCACGGTCAGCGGGTCCATCACTTGCAGCACCTGCTTGAGCTTGATGGGCAAGATGCCCCACAGCAACGCGGTCAGCAGCGCCAGGAACAGGCCATAGCCCCAGCGGCCGGAAGTGATATGCATGGTGTCCTCGATGATGTCCGTGGTGCGGGTATGGGGATTCTAAGGGCTTGACGGGCCACTACGGTGGCGTGCGTCGAGAAAAGAATTCATCTGGTCATTCTGTGGCGGCATGATGTGCGGTGCCCGCCAGGCAGGCAGCGCACTGTCGGTATGGCACCGGCTGCGCCGGTGTTCGCGGCTGAAGCCGCTCCTACGTTTGTTTCGGGCCAATTAGGCCTGCGCGATTGGCGCGCGTACGCCCTAGCGCATGTCGCGGTACCGTGTCGTACTAACCAGGCGGTCGCGCGCGCCTGCCACAGGCGTTACTGGCCCGAAAAAAACGTAGGAGCGACCGCCAGGTCGCGATGCGCCGCGCGGGCGGCGCTCGGTCTCATAGGCGCAGACCGTGTTGTGGCGAACACCTGGTGGCTCTGATCCAATCTCAGCCCGGGACCCTTCACCGGCAGAATGCGGTTAGGCTG
>NZ_JACVVG010000058.1:0-24666 GCF_016647875.1 Pseudomonas sp. S36
CACCACCAGGCGGGCACCGACCATCAGCGGCCAGAAGAACTCCCACACCGACACGTCGAAGCTGAACGGGGTTTTCTGCAACACCGTGTCGCTGGCCTCCAGGCCATAGGCCTGCTGCATCCAGCACAAGCGGTTGGTCAGCGCCTTGTGGCGGTTGCCCGCACCCTTGGGTTTGCCGGTGGAGCCCGAGGTGTAGATCACGTAGGCCAGGTTCTCGGGCCCAGGCTGCACACCGGTCGCCTGGGTCGGGTAGGCCAGGTGGCCCTGCCCGTCCAGGTTCAGCACGCGCACTGCATCCGGTACCGGCAGCTGGGCACGCAGGTGCGACTGGGTCAGCAACAGTTCGATGCCGCTGTCTTCGAACATATAGGCCAGGCGGTCACGGGGGTATTCCGGGTCCAGCGGCACGTAGGCGCCACCGGCCTTGAGCACCGCCACCAGGCCCAGCACCATCTCCAGGCTGCGCTCCACGGCGATGCCCACCAGTACATCCGGGCCCACACCCTGCTCGATCAACTGGTGCGCCAGCTGGTTGGCCTGCTGGTCCAGCTCGCGGTAGCTCAGCTGGCGCTCGCCGAACACCAGGGCCACGGCGTCCGGGGTCCTTTGCGCCTGGGCCTCGATCAGGGTGTGGACGCAGGCGTCCAGCGGGTAGGCGTCGGTCGCGGTGGCATTCCACTGCACGACGATGCGCTCCTGCTCGGCCGTGCCCAGCATCGGCAACTCGCCCACCGGTTGCCGGGGGTTGGCGACGATGGCCTGCAGCAGGTTCTGCCAGTGCTCGGCCAGGCGCTCGATGGTGGCACGGTCGAACAAATCGGTCGCGTAGGTCAGGTTGGCCGACAGGCCTTCGGCAGACTCGACAGTGTCCAGCGTCAGGTCCAGCTGTGCGGTGTGGTTGTCCCACTGCAGTGCTTCCACCGCCAGGCCGTTACCTACCTGGCCCAGCCGGCGGCTGTCCTGGTGGTTGAACATCACCTGGAACAGTGGGTTATGGCTGAGGTTGCGCTCTGGCTGCAAAGCCTCCACCAGTTGCTCGAACGGCAGGTCCTGATGAGCCTGCGCATCCTGCCCGGTCAGGTGCACCGCATGCAGGAAGGCGTCAAACGGAAGGGGGCCATCGAGCAGGCCCTTGAAAACCTGGGTGTTGACGAACAGGCCGATGAGGCGCTCGGCCTCGGCTCGGTTGCGGTTGGCATTGGGTACGCCAACCCGGATATCGGCCTGACCGCTGTAGCGATGCAGCAAAACCTGGAAGCTGGCCAGCAGTACGGTGAACAACGATACATCCTGTTGCCGGGCCAACTGCCGCAGGCTATCACGCAGCGCTGCGGGCAGGTGCACGCCCAGGCTCGCGCCGCGCAAGCTTTGTACAGCCGGGCGCGGGCGGTCCAGCGGCAGCGGTAACACTGTCTGTTCGCGCCCAAGTTGCGCTTGCCAGTAGGCCAGTTGACGCTCACGCTCGCCGGCCTCCAGCCATTGGCGCTGCCACATGCCGTAGTCGGCATACTGGATCGACAATTCGGGCAACTGCGCCACGGTGCCCAGGCAGGCGGCTTGGTAGAGCGCCAGCAGTTCCTCGACCAGCACACCCATCGACCAGCCATCGGTGATGATGTGGTGCAAGGTCAGCACCAGTACATGATCGTCACTGGCCAACTGCAAAAGGCAGGCGCGAATCAGCGGTTGCGCCGTGAGCTCGAACGGACGCTTGGCCTGTTCGGCCACACATGCCTCGATGGCCTGCGTCGGGTTTGCCTCGCCCGCATTCCGATGCTGCACTGCAAAACCCAGTTCTTGCGGCGTTAGAATGCGCTGCCAAGCCTGGCCATCCTCCTCGACGAAGCGGGTTCGCAAACTTGCCTGGCGTGCGATCAGACCCTGCAATGCCTGTTCCAGGGCGCCAGCCTCGAACTCACCCTTGAGCCGTAGCGCCGTACAGATGTTGTAGGCCGCCGATTGTGGTTCGAGCAGCCACAAGAACCACTGGCGCTGCTGTGCGTAGGAAAGCGGTAACAAGCCGCTTTCGCGTGCGGGCACGATCGGCAGGCGGGCGACGTTGACACCCGCCTGGTGCAGTTTGCGGTACAGTTGCTGGCGCTTGTTGCCGTCCAGCCCCCGGATGCGTTCAATCAGTTCCTGGGAACGTGCTGGATCAGGCTTGAGCATTGTTTTCCTCCAGTTCATCGAGCGCGTCGAAGATCAGGTCGAGTTCGTCAGTGGATGCCTGCCCGGCCGCGGCACCTTCAAGGTAATCCGCCAAATCGACGAGCTTGCGCAATCCTTGGAATGCCTTGATGGGCAGTTCGATGCCAAATGCGTTGCGAATGCGCGACAGCAGCATGACTACCTGCAGCGAGTGCCCGCCGAGTTCGAAGAAGTCATCGTCCAGGCCCACTTCGGGCACACCGAGCACCTCGCACCATAGGCCGGCCAACTGGCGCTGGGTCTCATCAACAGGTGGCCGATGGGCGACCCGTCCCTGACCTGGAGCCACGCTCGGCAGCGCTTTGCGTTCGAGTTTGCCGTTAGGGCTCAGTGGCAGGCGGTCGAGCAACAACAGGTAGGTGGGCACCATGTATTCGGGCAGCAGCGCCTTCAGGCGGGCCCTGAGTACGTCGCGCAACAGGGCCTGTGCGGCCTCATCGGCGCTGTCCAGCGCAGCAGGCACCACATAGCCCGCCAGTTGCACGTCGGCACCACTGCCCACGGCCAGCACTGCGGCTTCACGCACTTCAGGCTGCTCCAGCAGGCGCGCCTCAATCTCGCCCAGTTCGATACGCAGGCCGCGGATCTTCACCTGATGGTCGATACGCCCCATGTACTCGAGCACCCCATCGGCGCGCTGGCGGGCCAGGTCGCCGGTGCGGTACAGCCGCTGGCCATTACCGAACGGGCTGGCGACGAAGCGCTCGGCGGTCAGCCCCGGACGACGGTGGTAACCCCGCGCCAGGCCTTCACCGCCCAGGTACAACTCGCCCACCAACCCCGCCGGTAACGGCGACAGGTCGTCAGCCAGCACATAGGTGCCCAGGTTGGCGATGGGCTGCCCGATCGGTACGCTGTCCAGGCCTTCGTCGCGGCAGGTCCAGTGGGTGACGTCGATGGCAGCCTCGGTAGGGCCATAGAGGTTGTAGAGCCCGGCATTCGGCAACTTGGCGAACACCTGCTGCTGGGCATCCACCTGCAGCGCCTCACCGCTGCAGACGATGCGTGTAAGGCTGGTGCAACGCGACACGCCTTCATCCTGCAGGAACACCTGCAACATCGACGGTACGAAGTGCAGGGTGGTGATGCCCTGTTGCTCGATCAACCGCACCAGCCGTGCCGGCTCGCGATGATCGCCCGGCGCCGCGACCACCAGGCGGGCACCGGCCATCAGCGGCCAGAAGAACTCCCACACCGAAACGTCGAAGCTGAATGGGGTTTTTTGCAACACCGCGTCCGTGGCATCCAGACCGTAGGCCTGCTGCATCCAGCACAGCCGGTTGGTCAACGCCTTGTGACGGTTGCCTGCGCCCTTGGGGTTACCGGTGGAGCCGGAGGTGTAGATCACATAAGCCAGGTTTTCCGGCTCAAGCTGTACCTGGGGCGCAGTCAGCGGGTAGTTCAGGTGAGCCTGCCGGTCGAGACACAGTGCACGCAAACCCGCTGGCAGCGGCAATTGTGGCAGCACCTCGGTCTGTGTCAGCAGCAACGCCATACGGCTGTCATCGAACATGTAGGCGAGGCGTTCGCGGGGGTATTCGGGGTCCAGCGGCACGTAGGCAGCACCGGCCTTGAGCACCGCCAACAGGCCAAGGACCATCTCCACGCTACGCTGGGCGGCGATGCCGACCAATACGTCCGGGCCCGCGCCCTGCTCGATCAGTTGATGGGCCAGTTGGTTGGCCTGCTGATCCAGCTCGCGATAGCTCAGCTGACGCTCGCCGAACACCAGAGCCACGGCATCTGGCGTCTTGCGCGTCTGGGCTTCGATCAACGTATGTACACAGATGCCCAACGGGTAATCGGCACCGGTGGCGTTCCACTGCTCGACCACCTGCGCCTGTTCGGGCGCAGTAAGCATGCCTAGCTCGCCAAGGGCGCGTTGTGGGTTTTGCGCCAGGGCGTCGAGCAGCTGTGCCATGTGGCCATTGATGCGGCGGATGCGCTCGGCGCTGAAGTATGCCAGGTCGAAGCTGTAGTGCAGCGCCAGGCGCTCACCCTGGGTCACGCCCAGGGTCAGTGGGTAGCTGGTCAGGTCACTGTGCCTGGCCGGACCGAACTTCAGGCCCTGCGGTGCTCCGCGCTCCAGCGCCTCGGAAACCGGGAAGTTTTCAAACACCAGGATGTTGTCGAACAGGGCCTCACCGCTATGGCCGACCCAGCCCTGCACTTCGAACAGGGCACTGTGTTCGTGCTCGCGCATGGCCAGGCTCAGGTCCTGCAGGGTATGCAGCCATTGCGCCACGGTTTGTTGCGGGTGCGGGCTGGCGGCCAGGGGCAGGGTATTGATGAACAACCCCAACTGGTTTTCCACCCCCGGCAGATCAGCCGGGCGACCGGCCACGGTGGTGCCAACGGTGACGCAATCCTGGCCGGTGTAACGCTGCAACAGCAACAGCCAGGCAGCTTGCACCAATGTGTTGAGGGTAACTTTCTGCTGCCGCGCGAAGGCGTTCAGGCGCTGGGTCGCGGCCGTGTCGAAATCATGGTGCAACAGCTCGTGGCCGCTGCCACTGGCAGGCTCGGCGCCTGTCCGGGCCAGCAGCGTCGGCGCCTCGAACGCCGCCAGGCGCTCTTTCCAGAAGCGCTCGCTGCTCTGCGCATCGCGCTGCTGCAGCCACTGGATGTAGTCGCGATAACGCCCCAGCGGGCGTTCGGACGCCTTGCCGTGGTATCGCTGCATCACCTCACCCAGCAACTGCGAGCTGCTCCAGCCGTCCATGAGGATATGGTGGTGGGTGAACATCAGGTGATGACGATGTACGCCGGTACGCACCAGCGTCAGGCGCAGCAAGCCGGGGCGCGACAACTCGAAGCCACGGGCGCGGTCCTGCTCGGCCAGTGCCTGCAGGGCGCCGTCCAGGTCACCGCTACCGCGCCAGTCAACGCAGGTGAAATCCAGCGGCAGGTGGCGATGGATGATCTGCAGCTGCTGGCCGCCGCCTTGCCAGACGAAGGCGCTGCGCAAGATACCGTGGCTATCCATCGCCGCCTGCCATGCGCCGCGGAAACGTTCGACGTCAAGGCCATCCACATCTACGCACAACTGGTTGACGTACTCGCCGCTGCCCTGCTCCAGCAGGCTGTGGAACAACATGCCCTGCTGCATGGGCGACAGCGGGTAGATATCCTCGACCTGGCTGGCCGGCACCTCAAGCGCATCCAGCTGGGCCTGGTCGATGCCCGCCAGCGGGAAGTCGGACGGCGTGACACCCATGGCCCCGGGCTGGCAGCAATGCTCGACCAAGGCGCGTAGCTGCTCGTCGAAGCTGGCGGCCAGGTGGTCGATGGTAGCGGTGTCGAACTGTGCACCGCTGAAGGTCCAGCGCATCTCCAATTCACCGTCGTAGACCTGGCCCTCCACCTCCAGCCAGTTACCCAGCGGTGCATCTTCGCTCAATTCGGCACCCGCGCCTTCGTGGGCGGGCACCAGCAGCGCACCTTCGTCGAAACTAGCGTCGAACTGCCCCAGATAGTTGAAGGTCACGCGTGGCTGCGGCAGTGCCGCGAGGGTATCGCGCACCGGCTGTGGGCCAAGGTAGCGCAGCACGCCGAAGCCCAGGCCTTTGGCCGGCACCGCGCGCAGCTGTTCCTTGATGGCCTTGAGGCTGGCCGCCACGTCGTCGTGGGCTGTGAGGCGTACCGGGAACAGGCTGGTGAACCAGCCCACGCTACGGCTCAGGTCGATTGCGGCGAACACGTCCTCACGGCCATGGCCTTCGAGCTGGATCAGGGCGTCGGCATGGCCGGTCCAGCCACACAGGGTCCGGGCCAGGGCGGTGAGCAGCAGGTCATTGACGTGGGTGCGGTAGGCGGCAGGCGCCTGCTGCAACAGTTGGCGGGTGGCCTGGCGATCAAGACGGCTGCGGACCACCTGGCGGTGACGGCTTCGCAGGCTGCCCTGCGGGCGATCGCACGGCAGGTCGAGGGGGGCATCGCGCAATACGCCGGCCCAATAGCCCAGCTCGTCCTGCATGGCCTGGGTTTGTGCCCATGCGCTCAGGCGCTCGGCCCAAGCCTGGACCGAGCTGGTCTTGGCTGGTAGTTGCACCGGCAGGCCTTGCAGCGACTGGCTGTACGCCTGTTGCAGGTCCTCCAGCAGGATGCGCCAAGACACACCATCCACGACCAGATGGTGAATAGCCAGTAGCAGGCGCTGGCTACCATCATCCAGCGTCGTCAGTACCGCACGCAACAGTGGACCCTGGGCAAGGTTCAAGCTGGCCTGCGCCTGGGCGTTCACTTCGACAAGCTGCCCAAGGGACACACCCTCGTGCACCCATAACAGGTCTTCATCGCCCGAGATCGGCGCGGCGATCCGTGCTTGCCAGCACCCCGCCTGTTCCAGGAAGCGCGAGCGCAACACGTCGTGATGGGTAACGATCGATCCCAGTGCCTGGCGCAGGGCATCAGCCTGCAAGGCTTGCTTGGGTTGCAACAGCAATGCCTGGTTCCAGTGGTGGCGCGCCACAATGGGCTGGGCAAGGAAATCGCACTGAATCGGCAACAACTCCAGCGGCCCGTGCACCGGGCCCTGGGCGATCACCACACCCTCCTCGCCCTGGCGAGCGACACTGGCCAGGCCCTGTACGGTCTGATGCTGGAACAGGTCCTTGGGGCTGAACAGCAAACCGGCCTGACGGGCACGGCTGACCACCTGGATCGACATGATCGAGTCGCCGCCCAGCTCGAAGAAGTTGTCGGTGACACCGACCTGCTCGCGCTTGAGCACATCTTGCCAAATGGCCGCGATTCGCTGTTCCAGCGCAGTGCGTGGCGCCACGTGGCTGCGCTGCATCTCGTTGGCATCGGGGCGTGGCAGGGCCTTGCGGTCGAGCTTGCCGTTGGGGCTGAGGGGGAACTGGGCCAGCAGCAGCAACTGCGCCGGCACCATGTAGTCGGGCAGATGCGCTTGCAAGCCGCTGCGAATGGTTTCGCGCAGGGCAACCTGGGTGGCCGGATCGGCGTCGACCAGGTCGCGCTCGGCCGGCACCACATAGCCCACCAGTTGCAGGCCATGGGCACCCGGTACCGCCAGTACCAAGGCATCGGCTACTTCATCGCGCTCCAGCAGACGCGCTTCGATCTCACCCAGCTCGATACGGAAACCTCGGATCTTCACCTGGTGGTCGATTCGACCGGCGTACTCGATCACCCCTTCGGCATTGAAACGGGCCAGGTCGCCCGTGCGGTACAGGCGTGCGCCAGCACCGCTGTACGGGTCAGGGATGAAACGCTCGGCGCTCAACCCTGGACGCTGGAAGTACCCACGCGCCAGCAACTCACCCCCGATCACCAGTTCGCCGACCACCCCTACCGGCGCCGGCAAGCCATTGTCGTCCAGCACCAGGATATTGCGCCCTGGTAGAACGGAGCCGATCGGCAGGGTCAGCGGGATCAGGCGCTTGCCTTGCACATAGTCGTCGCAATCGAGGGTAGTGGCGGTGACCGTCGCCTCGGTCGGGCCGTAGGTGTTGAGCAAGCGCACATGGCCCAGCCCGGCCTGACGCCAGGCCAGCAGGCCTTCCGGCGGCATCGCTTCGCCGCCCCCGTGCACCTGGCGCAGTACGCCATAGTCACGCGGGCCGACGGTGGCGAATTCCTTGGCCAGCATGTGCCAGTAGGCGGTGGTCAGGTCCATCACGCTGATGCGTTGCTCGACCAGTTGGCGATAGAGGGTTTCGGCGTCCCAGATCTCACTGCCGCGGATCACCACCGAGGCACCGCAGATCAATGCCGGGTAGAGCTGTTCGACGAAGCCGTCGAAGTTGAAGGTGGCGAACTGTAGCACCCGGTCGGCAGCGCTCAGCTCGAAGAAGCCCAGCGACACGTGGGCGTGGCGCACCAGCGCACGGTGGCTGATACCGACGCCTTTGGGCCGGCCGGTGGAGCCGGAGGTGAACATGACGTAGGCCAGGTTACCGGGCAAGGCGCGGTTGGCCAGGTCGCTGTCGTCGCTCTGTGCCCAGGCTTCCTGATGGTCCAGGCAGAGGGTTTGCACACCCTGGGGCAGCGGCAACCGCTGCAGCAGGCTGTCCTGGGTCAGGACCAGGCGGCTGCCGCTGTCTTCGATCATGCACTGCAGGCGGTCGGCCGGGTATTGAGGGTCGAGTGGCACGTAACCGCCACCGGCCTTGAGCACCGCCAGCAGGCCGATAACCATGTCCAGGCCGCGCTCCAGGGCGATGCCGACCAACACCTCACGGCCCACGCCACGGTCGACCAGGGTGCGGGCCAGGCGATTGACCCTGGCATTGAGTTCCCCGTAAGACAACTGCCGGCCCTCGAAAACCAGCGCGACTGCCTCGGGCGCACGGGCGGCCTGGATCTCGAACAACTCATGCACCGTCAGCTCGTTGGGGTATCGAGCCTCGTTGCGGCCCCAGCCCTCCACCACCTGCTGGTATTCCTGCGGGTCCAGCAGTGCAATGTCGCCGATGCGCTGGGCCGGGTTGGCGACCATCGCCCGCAACACGCTTTGCCAGTGCCGGGCCAGGCGCTCGATGGTCGGCGCTTCGAACAGGTCACAGGCGTAGGTGAAGGCGGCATTCAAGCGGCCACCCTGCTCAAAGGTGTCCAGGCTCAGATCGAATTGGGTGGTGCGACTTTCCCACTCGATGACGCTCAGTTCCAGGTCCTTGCCCACCGTCAGGCGAGTGACGTCAGCCACTTCCGGCTGGTGGTTGTACATCACCTGGAACAACGGGTTGTAACTCAGGCTGCGTTCAAGCTTGAGGGCGTCCACCAGGCATTCGAACGGTAGGTCCTGATGATCCTGGGCGCCCATGCAGGTGTCTTTGATATCAGCCAGCATCTCGGCCACCGAGGTCATGCCGTCAAGCTGGCTACGTAATACCTGGGTGTTGACGAAAAAGCCGATCAGGCCCTCTGTCTCGTTGCGGTTGCGGTTGGCGACGGGTACGCCGATGCGCAGGTCGCCCTGGCCGCTGTAGCGGTGCAGGACAATGTTGAATGCCCCCAGCAGCAGCATGAACAGGGTCACCCCCTGCTGGCGGGCCAGTGCGCGCACCTGCTCGACCAGTTGCTCATCCAGGGTCAACTGGTGGCGGCGCCCCGCGTACGTCGGCTGCACCGGGCGCGGATGGTCACTGGGCAGTTCCAGCACGGGGTGTTCATCACCCAGCTGCGCCCTCCAGTAATCCAGTTGGCGCTGCTGCTCGCCCGCCTCCAGCCAACGGCGCTGCCATAAGGCATAGTCGCTGTACTGCACCGGCAGTGCCGCCAGTTGCGGCTGGTCACCTTGATCATGGCCGTCGTAGAAACGGCAGAATTCATCGATCAGCACGGTCATCGACCAGCCGTCAGACACAATGTGATGCAGGGTCAACAGCAGCACGTGCTCCTGTTCGGCCAAACGTAGCAGGCGTACCCGCAGCAGTGGGCCGTTAGCCAGGTCGAACGGCTGTTGCGCCTGGGCCTCGGCCTCGGCGGCCACTTCGGCTTCGCGCTGCTCGGGCGACAGCGCACCGAGGTCGCGCCAGGCTATGGTCAGCGCCTGCTCGCAGGGCACTTGGCACAGGCTGTCGTCCGGCAGTTGGCGAAATACCGTACGCAGGGTTTCGTGACGTTCGACCAGACTGGCGAACGCCTGCTCCAGCGCCTGAGGGTTGAGTACCCCTTTCAAGCGCACCGCGGCGGGTAGGTTGTAGGCGCCGCTGTGCGGGTCCAGGTGCCAGAGAAACCACATCCGCTGCTGAGCATAGGACAGGGCCTGACGGTCCTGGGCCTCTATATCCCGAGGGATGGGGAACTGGGAGAAATCCACCCCTTCCTTGCGTAGCGCCGCCAGGAACACCTGGCGTTTTTCCGCGGGCAGGCCGATGAACCGGCGAGCGAGTTTCAGGGCGTCTTCAGCATTCATTTCTTGGCATCCGGAGCGTGGGTCGAATAACCCGATGACAGGTCGTCCCTATAGAACGAACCCAAGCCGGAAAAATTAGCGTTGGCCGGCCAGAGCCGGTCAACCGCGCCGGCGTGACGCTAAATTGGCCGGCGCAGGCTTCGTCCAATCGGTGAACCCGATGCCAAAGGACTTGCCATGTCCACCACTTCCACTCTCGCCACTGCCATGCAGCGCGGCCTGCGCAGGCTGGCCAGCGGCCTGGTGCAAAAGCCAAGCGCTTACCGGATGTTCGACCTGCAACTGGTCGACAAGGTCACGCTCAGCCCCTCGCTCTGCCGCTTGGTATTTACCGGGCCCGATGTCGGCAGCATGCAACGCACCGGGCCCGACCAGCGGGTCAAGTTGTTCTTCCCGGCTGCCGACGGCAGCCTGCCCACCCTGCCGCACGGCAGCCACTGGAACGAGGCGCGCAAACAACTGCCGGAAGCCGCCCGCCCGCCCATGCGCACCTACACCATCCGCGCCCTGCGCCGGGAGGCGCTGGAGGTGGACGTGGACTTCGTCCTGCATGGCGTCAACGGCCCGGCCTCGGCCTGGGCCACCCAGGCGCAGGTGGGCGATTGCCTGCAGATGCTGGCGCCCAACCTGGCCTACGAAGGCGACCCTGGGGGTTACGAATGGAAGCCACCCCAGGGTGTACGCACTGTTTTGCTGATAGGCGATGAAACCGCGCTGCCGGC
Organism: Pseudomonas sp. S36; assembly: GCF_016647875.1. Lineage (NCBI taxonomy): Bacteria > Pseudomonadati > Pseudomonadota > Gammaproteobacteria > Pseudomonadales > Pseudomonadaceae > Pseudomonas > Pseudomonas sp. S36. Next base: position 10,813 of record NZ_JACVVG010000058.1, read on the forward strand.
GATTGCCGGCGTGCTCGAAGCGCTGGCCCTGACGCAACCCGACCTGGCGGTACAGGCGTTCATCGAGGTGCCGCTGGAGGCCGATTGCCTGGCGCTAGTGCATGGCAGTGCCGTTCAGTTGCACTGGCTGCCGCGCGACCTGCTGGGCTGTGCGCAAGGGCAGGCCATGCTGCATGCCGTGCGCGAACTGGCAAGCCTGCCGCACGGGCTGGCAGCAGCACCGGCAAAGCTTGAAGACGTGGACATCGACACCCGCATCCTGTGGGAGCAGGCCAGCGGCAACCGCAGCGCATTCCACGCCTGGGTGGCAGGGGAGTCAGGCACGGTGATAGACATACGCCGCTACCTGATCAAGGAGCGCGGCCTGCCACGCGATTGCCTGACCTTGATGGGTTACTGGCGCGCCGGGCGAACCTTCGACTGACGCGCCACAACCGGGGGCGCATGGCCCCCGGTACAGGCTCAGACAGCCGCGACCAGGGCATCGGCAAAGCGCCGTGCCACTTCATCAATCTGCTCGCCACTGATGATCAGCGGCGGCAAGAAGCGCACCACCGCACCATGGCGCCCGCCCAGCTCCAGAATCAGGCCACGCTTGAGGCACTCGCGCTGCACCCGGGGCGCCAGCGCCCGGTGGGCGGGCGGGTGCCCTTGGGCATCCCTTGCACCGTCAGGGTCGACCAACTCCACCCCCAGCATCAGCCCGCGGCCACGGATATCGCCCAGTTGCGGGTAATCCTTCTGCAAGGTGGTGAGGTGCCCGCGCAACCGCTGGCCCATGGCCTCGGCGTGGTCGGCTAGGCGATGCTCCACCAGGTAGTCGAGCACGGCCGAGCCGGCCGCCATGGCCATCTGGTTACCGCGGAAGGTGCCGGCATGGGCGCCTGGCTTCCAGGTGTCCAGCCAGTCGCGGTACACCACCACGGCCAGCGGCAAGCTGCCACCTATGGCCTTGGACAAGGTGACCACGTCCGGCACGATGCCGGCGTGTTCGAACGCGAACATGCGCCCGGTGCGGGCAAAGCCGCTCTGGATTTCGTCGACGATCAGCGCCACCCCGGCCTGCTCGGTGATGCGGCGTACGCCCTTGAGCCATTCAATGTCCGCCGGGATCACCCCGCCTTCGCCCTGCACCACTTCAAGGATCACCGCTGCCGGCAGCGGTACACCGCTTTCAGGGTCGAGCAGCAGGTTCTCCAGGTAATGCAGGTTGGCCTTTACCCCCGCCTCGCCGCCCAGCCCGAACGGGCAGCGGTAATCGTAGGGGTACGGCATGAACTGCACGCCGCTGCCCAGCAGCGCACCCAGTGGTTGCTTGGGCCCCAGGCTGCCCATCAGGCTCAGCGCGCCCTGGCTCATGCCATGGTAAGCGCCCTGGAAAGTGATGATGGTGCTGCGGCCGGTGGCGCTGCGCACCAGCTTGAGGGCGGCCTCCACTGCATCTGTGCCGGTGGGCCCGCAGAACTGCACTTTGGCCTCGCGGCGCAAGGCTTCGGGCAGTACGCCGAACAGGTCCTGGACGAAGCGGTCCTTGACCGGTGTGGTCAAGTCCAGGGTGTGCAGGGGCAGTTCGTCGGCCAGCACGCGCTGGATCGCTTCGACCACCACCGGGTGGTTGTGCCCCAGCGCCAGGGTACCGGCCCCGGCCAGGCAGTCGATGAACTGGCGGCCTTCGACGTCGTCGACATAGATCCCCCGCGCCCGCTTGAGCGCCAGCGGGATGCGCCGGGGGTAGCTGCGGGCGTTGGATTCCTGCTGCTGCTGGCGGTGCAGCAGCGGCGAGTCGGTGAATTCGTACAGGGGCTGCGGCGCATTGGCCGGGGCGACCTGAGCAAGGCTGGTAGCGGTGGACATGGTGAATCCTCGCAAGCAAGCGAATGGGCAGTTGTCGCTTTGGAAACGCTTGGGTGCGAGGAGGATTTAGCGGTTGTTGCTGGATTTCTTGTCAGTGCCCGGCGCGCGCCGGTACCTGCAACAGCACCCGCAACCCATCGGCATGGCTGTCAAAGCGCAGGCTACCGGCGCAGCGCTGCACGATGGCCTGGACAATCGCCAGGCCCAACCCGCAGCCCCCACTCTGCCCATTGCGCCAGAAGCGCTCAGTGAGGTGCTCAAGGTCGGCTTCGGCAATGCCTGGGCCATGGTCGCGCACCATGAAGCCCACCTGCCCATCGGCCATCTGCACCTCCAGCTCTACGGCCTGATCGCCGCCATGGCGCAGGGCGTTGTCCAGCAGGTTGCGCAACGCGGCTACGGCCAATGGCGCCGGCATGCCCAGGTAGACCTGTGTGGCTTCTTCGGGCAAACGCAGCACGATCCGCCGGTTGTCGCCGCCACCTGCATCCTGCACCGCCTGGCGGGCCACCTGCTCGGCGCTGCACTGGATGCCGTCGTCAAACGACAGGCTGCCCTCCACCCGTGCCAGCATCAGCAGCTGCTCCAGGGTGCGGTGCATGCGGTCGGTGCCCTGCTCGGCATGCTCCAGCGCCTGCTCGCGCACGGGGCCATCGGTCATGCGCGCCACCTGCAGGTGAGTCTTGATGGCCGTCAGCGGGCTGCGCAGCTCATGGGCGGCATCATCGGTGAGGCGGCGCTCGCGTTCGATGGTTTGGCCAATGCGCGCAAACAGCTGGTTCTGGGTTTCCAGCAGCGGCTGCAGCTCGCTGGGCATACCGGCTACCTGCAGCGGCTCGACGCTGTCGGGGCGCCGCCGCCGCAGGGCATCGCGCATGCGGTTCAACGGCTCCAGCCCCTTGCCCAGGCCGATCCACAGCAGCCCCAGGCTACCGAGCAGGGCCATGAGCACCGGCGCCGAAGCGGCCAGCAGAATCGACTGGTTCAGGGCCTCGCGCTCCATGTGCCGGTCGGCGGTAGTGATGCGCACATCACCATGGTTGTAGGTAAAGGTGCGCCACGATGCGCCGTCGATGGTCTGGTCACGGAAGCCGCTGCGCTGGTCATCCATGGTGCCGTCGTGCTTGTGGTTGGTCGCCAGGATTTCGCCCCGCAACGAGCTGACCTGGCAGGCCATGCCGTCCGGCACGCTGAGCTGGTCGGCCGCATAGTGGGTGCCTTCGCCCTTGACGCTGAGCGGTTGCGGCAACTGGTCGATGAGCCCGGCCACCATGCGCGCCGACGCCACCAGGCGCTGGTCGAGGGAAAACATCATCTGCTGGCGCAAATCACGCAGCATCCAGGCGGCCGCCAGTACCCAGATGACCACGAAGGCGCTGCCCAGAATGAGGCTGAGGCGTACCCGCAGGCTCATGATGCGGCCCCTTCCGGTGCCTGCGCCGGGCCCAGCCGGTAACCCAGGCCGCGCACCGTCTCGACAATACCGTTGCCAAGCTTGCGCCGCAGGTGATGGATGTGCACGTTGAGGGCGTTGCTCTCGACCTCATCATTGAAACCGTACACGCAGTCCTTGAGCTGGTCGCTGGACAGCACGCGCCCGGGGTTCTGCAGCAATGCCTGCAGCAGTGCCTGCTCACGGCGCGACAGGTCCACCGCCTGGCCCGCCAGGGTGGCCTCGCAGCTGCTGGGGTCGTAGCGCAACGGGCCGTGCTCGATCACGTTCACCGCGCGGCCGGCCACCCGCCGCAGCAGGGTGTGCAGGCGCGCCGCCAGCTCGCGCAGGTCGAAGGGCTTGAGCAGGTAGTCATCGGCACCGGCCTGCAGGCCATCGACACGGTCGGTGACCGCATCGCGGGCGGTGAGCACCAGCACCGGCAGCGTCTCGCCCTGCTGACGCAGGCGGCGCAGCAGCTTCAGGCCGTCTTCGTCGGGCAGGCCAAGGTCCAGGATCATCACGTCGAACTGCGCAGCCTGCAGCATGGCGCGCGCCGCCCCGGCATTGCCCACACGGTCCACGGTCAGGCCTTGGGCAGTAAGGCCGGCGCAGATGCCAGCGGCGATCAGGTCATCGTCCTCGCAGAGCAGAACGTGCATGGTGGGGCTCCCGGATGGTGTGGCAGGCATTGCACCTTGGGCGGATTAAGGGGGGATTATGAACCCTTTGCGGCCCGCTGAGGTGTTTTGCCGGCTACAGCAGGGCGCCGGGTGTGTCGACATCGCGCAGCACACCTGCATCATCCAGGGGCACCCGCACCTGGCGTGCGCCGTGGGCCTGCACGATCACCCGTGCGCCCTGGTCGCCGGCCAGTTGCTGCAGCGCCGGCCACAGGTCGCGGCCAAAGATCACCGGGTGGCCGCTATGCCCGTCATGGCAGGGTACAACGATGGTGCTGGGGCTGGCGGCCTGGGCAAGGCGACGCAAACTGGCCGTTGCAATCCATGGCATGTCGCCCAGCAAAATCGCTACGGCCTGTGCCGGGCTGTCTGCCAGCGAAGCCGCACCGGCGGCCAGGCTGTGCCCCATGCCACAGGCCGCTTCAGGGCTGATGACCAACCTGCAATCGGCCGGGAGGCCAAACGCTTCGGCCCGCTCACCCTCGCGCAGCACGACCCGCACGTCCTCGAACACTGCCCGGGCGTTATCCACACTGTGCGCCAACAGGCTCCGGCCGTCGGCCATGACCGCCAGCCGCTTGTCACCGCCAAAGCGCACGCCACGCCCGGCCGCCAGTACCAGGGCGACCACCGTCACAGGGCAGCCCGCTGGATGCCGTTGCGCACGCGCAGCACGTCGGCGAGCACCGCCAGGGCGATTTCCGCCGGGGTCTTGCTGCCCAGGTTCAAGCCAATGGGCGCATGAATACGGCCCAGCTCCGGTGCACCCAGGCCACCAATGCGCTGCAGGCGTTCCCGACGCTTGTCGGAGGTTGCCCGCGAGCCCATCACGCCGATGTAGAACGCGTCTGTACGCACGGCCTCGAGCATGGCCAGGTCATCGATCTTGGGGTCGTGGGTGAGCGCCACCACCGCCGTGTCGGCATGGCAGCCGCCATTGAGGATGAATTCGGACGGCAGCTCGCGGCGCAGCTCAATGCCGTCGATGTGCACGCCAGCAAGCACCTCTTCGCGGGGTTCGCACAGCACTACTTCGAACCCCATGCCCCTGGCGAACTCGGCGCAGTACTGTGCGACGCTGGAGTAACCCGCCAACAGCAAGCGCTGGGCTGCGCCAACACGCAGTTGCACGCTGTTGCCTTCACGCTGTACCCGCGGGCCCTGGCTGAGGTCGACGGCCAAGCCTTGCAGGCCTTCGGGCACCCTCACCTGTCGCAGCACCCGGCGCTGGCCCAGCAGCGCGCTTTCCAGTTGCCGCAGGTGGCCCTGCACCTCGCAGCTGGGGGCAAGGTTTTCGACCAGCACGTCCAGCACCCCGCCGCACGGCAGGCTCACCTGCGAGCGTGCATCACTGCCATCGCCATAACGCACGATGGCGGCCGGCTCAGGGAATTCGCCCAAGGCCACCCGCTCGAGAAAATCGTCTTCCACGCAGCCGCCGGACAACGAGCCCAGCCACTGGCCAGCGGCATTCACCGCCAGCAGCGAACCCGGCGCACGAGGCGCCGAACCGTAGGTGGCCAGCACCGTGCACAGCCAGACACGCTGGCCGGCACCCGACCACTGCAACGCCTGGCGAACCACCTGTAGATCGAGATGCTGCACGCTTCACTCCGCCTTCAGCTCGGCCAGCTGTTGTTCACTAAAGTCACCGGGCAAGCCACCCCATGCCTGACGCAGATAGTTGACCATGTCGGTCACCTGGCGTTCATCGAGTTTGTCAGCGAACCCCGGCATGGGCTGCATGCGCTCGAAGCCGGTGAATTGCTGCTCGCCAATGCCGTCCAGGATCACCTTTACCAGGTTACGCGAGTCGCCCTGGCGCAGCACGGTGTTGCCTTGCATGGCCACGGCGATGTGCGGCTTGCCCTCGCCTTCCACACCGTGGCAGCCGGCACACACGTTCAGGTACTGCTGGCGCCCACGCTGGGCACTGGCGGCCATCTGCGCCACCGGTACAGGCTCGATCACCCTGGCCTTCGGTGGTGGGTCACCCAGCAGGAAGCTGGCCATGGCCGCGAGGTCGGCGTGCTCCAGGTGCTGGGTACTGTGGTGCACCACCGGGAACATCTCGTTGAACATGCTGCCCTGGGCACTGATGCCCTGCTTGAGAAACGTGGTCAGGTCCGGCTGCGTCCAGCCCCGCTCGGCCAGGTCCTGGGCCAGCAGGCTGGGGGCCAGGTAGCCGTTGAGCAGGCCGCCCTGCAGGCGCTGGTCCTGCTGCAGGGCACCTACGGCATTGCGCGGGGTATGGCATTCGCCACAGTGGCCCATGACCTCGACCAGGTACTGCCCGCGCTGCCATTCGGGGCTTTTACCCGCCACTGGCTGCAACTGCACGCTTTTGCCATACAGCAGGTTCCAGCCGCTGAGCCCCAGCCGCACATTGAACGGAAAGCGCAGCGCCGTCTGCGGGGCCGGGCGGTGGATGGGCGGCACCGTCATCAGGTAGGCAAGAATGGCGTCGGAGTCCTCGCGCCGCATCAGGTGGTACGAGGTGTAGGGCATCGCCGGGTAAAGGTTGGCGCCGTCCTTGCGCTTGCCTTCAGTGAGGGCTGCGAAGAACTCGTCAGCGCTGTAGTCGCCGATGCCGTACTGCTTGTCAGGGGTGATATTGCTGCCGTAAATGGTGCCAAACGGCGAGTCGATCGGCAGGCCACCGGCAAACGGCGCCCCACCTTTGGCGGTGTGGCAAGCCATGCAGTCGGCAGCACGTGCCAGGTACTGGCCGCGCTTGACCTGGGCCGGGTCGGCGGCCAGCACCGGGGCTGCCAGTGCAAGCCCCAGGGCGAGTGCCAGGGTGTTCCGTAGCCAACCCATGTTCAACCCTCCTTCACCAAACCGAGGTCGTCGAGCACCGCACGGGTGGCCTGGTAATAGCGCACATAGCCGGTACAACGGCAGATGTGGTGGCCCAGGCTGGCCTCGATACGGTCCTGCACTTCGCTCTGTTTCAGCGGCTGGCGCTGGGCGGTTTCCACCAGCACCGTAGCGGCGTTGACGAACCCCGGCGCGCAATAGCTGCACTGGAATGCAAACAGGTCGACGAACTTCTGCTGGATCGGGTTCAGCGTCAGGTTGCCGGCCGGGTCCTGGCTGGCATGGCCTTCGATGGTGCGCACCCGCTTGCCCTCGAAATAGTGCGCACCGGTGATGCAGGTGCGCACCTCCTCGCAGGTGCCGTCGGGGTTATCGACAATGACCACGCAGGCATGGCAGATACCCTGACCGCAGCCCAGGCGTGACCCGGTGAGGTTCTGGTGTTCGTGCAGGTAGTCGATCATCGCCAGGTCATCCGGGACTTCGACGGGGCCGACCGGTTGACCGTTGAGGGTCAGTTGCAGGGGACGGTTAGCCATTGAGGGCCTCCTGGATACGGGCTGGGGTGATGGGCAGGTCGCGCACGCGCTTGCCGATGGCATGGGCCACGGCATTGCCGAGGGCGCCGACCACCGGGATCATCACCACTTCGGCAATGCCCTTGGACGGGTCGGTGGGTGACAGCGGCGGCAGTATCTCGCTGGTTTGCGCCCACACCGCCACGTCGCGGGCGTGCGGGAGGCGGTAGCGGTTGAAGTTCCAGTCGCCCTCCCCCCCCGGCCCGCCTTCGTACAGGGGCATTTCCTCGGTCAGGGCGTGGCCGATGCCCATGGCGATGCCGCCTTCGAGCTGGCCCTTGACCAGCTCGGGCACCAGCACCCGGCCGCACTCCACCCAGCTGTGGTGGTCGAGCACCTGCACCTGGTGCGTGCCTTTGTTCACTTTTACCTCCACCAGGGTTGCCACCGGGCTGTAGTAGGTGACCATGGCGTTGTTCAGTTGGGTAACCGGGTACGCAGGGTTCTGCCGGTCGAGCAGGTGGTAGCCATGGCTGGTCATCTGCGCCTTCTTGGCGTTTACCGCCCCCTCGCCGTACTTCACAGCCAGCGCGTCCAGCGGGAAGCGCTCACGCACACCGTCGATGACGAAGTCGGCCTCGGCCCAGCTCCAGCGGTTGAAACCGTGCACGCTGACGCCGGTCACCAAGCCCATGGCGTGGGCCTTTTCGGCCAGCTGGGCAAAGGGGATGGGCGCCAGGCCATTGCCGGTGAGTTCGCCATTGACCCACACCGCGTTTTCCCGGCGCACCACCAGCGGGTTGGCCTGGCCGCCATACGGGCCCTGGCGCCAGATGGCCAGGGCCGCCGGCCACAGGCCGTGGTTGAACAGGGCCCGTGCCGCTTCGCGGGTGGCATGGCTGAAGTAGAACGCCGAGTTGGTCGCGGACGACGGCGAAGCCAGCTTGCCGACCCAGCGCGGGTCGCGCAGGGCAGCATCCTGCTCGGCCTGGGTGATCAGGTACGGGTTGCCGCTGGTATTGAGCTGCAACTCCGGCCATTCGGTCACTGCCGTCTGCACCTCGTCAGCCGAGTGGCCCAGAAAATCGCTGACGACCAGCGCCTGGGAGGTCGACATGCCGGTACCCAGCTCGGTGCCGATATGGCGCAGGCTGATGCGGCCATCGCGGCTGAATTCAATACTGGCCATCGGCGCCTCGGCGCCGGTGCCGAAGTCTTTCTGGCAGATGGCAAAGCCTGTGCCGTACCAGTGGTCCGGGTCGCTGGCCTCGCGCTGCTGCTTGCGCGCGGCCCGCTCGCGCCAGGCCGGGTGCAGCGCTGCCTTGTCGAGAATCTCGTACAGGCGCAAGGCACCTGCAGGTACCGCGCCCTGGGTATTCTTCATGCCCGACTTCAACGCGTTGGCCCGGCGCAGGTCGATGGCATCCACGCCCAGCCGGCCGGCCACTTCGTCCACCATCATCTCGGTAGCAGCCATGGTCTGCAGGGTGCCGTAGCCGCGCATGGAGCCGGCCTCCACAGCGCGGGAGTGATAGGCGGTCACCGACAGGTCGTTCTGCGGCATGTAGTAGATCGACTGCGCGGCGGTGGCACCCACCGCCGCGACCGACGGGCTGTAATTGATGCGCCCGCCACCGTCGCAGGTCATGTCGGCGCGGAAGATCTTGAAGCTGTTGTCTTGCTTGTCCACCGCCAACTGGTAGCGGATGTCGAAGGCATGGCGCTTGATACCGCTCTGGAACTGCTCGTAGCGGTCGTTGGCCAGGCGTATTGGCACCCCGCCGCCGTACAGCGCGGCAACGGCGGCGTAGAAGACGAAGATGTTGTTGTCCTTGGAGCCATAACCCACGGTATAGCCGGGGTGCATGTTCAGCCGGTTCAGGGCGAAGCGTGACGGCTTGATCATGTGCACGCATTCCTGGGCGGCCTCGAACGGGCACTGGGTGGCCACCACGAAATGCAGCGTGGCGCTGGCCGCGTCATACCAGCCATTGCCATTGTCCGGCTCCAGCGCGGCCGGCTCGATGGACGGCGTTTTGAAGCGCTCGTCGAACACCAACCAGCCCTGCGGCGGGTTGGCCAACTGGTCTGCCATGCGGTTGGCATAGAACAAACCCTGTTCGGTCAGGTCGCCGTGCTGGTTGGGCGCTTTGTTCCACACCGGCTTGCGGTTGAGGATGGTGGGAAACAGCGGCGCGTTCTTCAGGCTTGAGAATTCATCCTCATCGAACGGCGTGGCGCCGGCCACCCGTACAAAGCGGAAACTGCCATAAGGGTCGCGCTGGTAAAGCGGTGCCGAGGCGCCGTAGCGGATCACCTTGTCGTTGAACTGCAAGGTACGCTTGGCCTGGCGAAAACGCTCGAAATCGTGCCAGATCAGAATTGCCACCGGGTGGCCGATGAACATCGGGACCTTGCCCGGTGGCAGTAAAGGGTCTGGGGAGTGCGCCTCGGGCCAGGCAATGCCGTCGCGTTCGAGATCGGCAGCCACCACGATGCGGTCGGGCTGCAGGTCGGCGCCCAGCAGGCTCAGGTCAAAGCCTTCGTAAATACGCTCGGCACGGGTAGCTTTCAACATCAGTGCATGGCCCTGCTGGGCGGGCCAGCCGGGCATGTCCTTGGCACGGATATCGCGGGCGAACACCTTGTTGCCGCAGACCTTGGACAAGGCGTCGTTACGAAAACGTGCCTTGCCGTCATGGTTCATCCATTTCTGTGGGGAGGCGGTAACGCGCTCCTCCATCAGTGCTGCGAATGCCTGGCTGCCAAGGGGTGCCATGGTCACGCCGACACCAGCAACCAGCCCGCCTTGCAGGAAGGCGCGCCGGGATATATCACGGTTGGACATGCTTGATCCTCTGGGCTGCGCCGTGCAGCCCATGCTTTTTTGATTCTTGTGCAGGGCTCTGTGGGGGGCAGTGAGCCGAGTCATGCAGGACAAAAAAATTTGACCCAAGCGTCAACTTTACACCAGTTTTGCGCTCGCAATCAAAGTCAAGCTGACATTGTGTCGCGGTGTTTCACATTGGCAGACCCTCCCACGGCTGCCGTTCCAGCCGGCAAGGGTTAACCTTGGGTTAATAAACCCGGGCCAGCATGGCCGCATTCGAAATTCTGCCAAGGCAAACACATGCGCGTTTTTCTGCTGTTTCTGACGGTGCTGCTGGCCGGGCCCCTGCAGGCCAACCCTTTCGCCGTCAAACCTGATTTCCTGCCCGTCGAGCAGGCGTTCGTACTCACCCAGGACCGCCAGGCCGACGGCCAGATGCACCTGTATTTTCAGATCAAGCCCGGCTATTACCTGTACCAGAAACGCCTGAAGTTCGACGGCCTGCCGGCTGAGCAGCACCCGCAGTTGCCGCCCGGGCTCAACCACAATGACGAGTTTTTCGGTGACAGCACGGTGTACCGTGAGCAGCTTGAGCTGGTGCTCCCGGCCAATGCCCAAGGCCAGTTGCGCCTGGGCTGGCAGGGCTGCGCGGACGCCGGCCTGTGCTACCCGCCGCAGACCACGTTGATCGACTTGGGTGGCAGCGCCGCAGCCCGGACAGGCGAACAGGCCAGCGACCAGGCGCTGGCCAGCAACCTGCAGGACGGCAACCTGGCCTGGGGCTTGCTGGCGTTCTTCGGCCTTGGCCTGCTGCTGGCGTTCACGCCCTGCTCGTTGCCGATGCTGCCGATACTGGCCGGGCTGGTGTTGGGCAATGGCGCCAGCGCGCGCCGGGGCTGGCTGCTGGCCGGGGCCTATGTGGTGAGCATGGCCCTGGTGTATGCCGCCTTGGGCGTGGTGGCCGCCCTGCTGGGCGCCAGCCTGCAGGCCTGGCTGCAACAGCCCTGGCTGCTGGGTAGCCTGGCCGCTCTGTTCGTGCTGCTGGCCCTGCCGATGTTCGGTGCCTTCGAGCTGCAACTGCCCGCTGCCCTGCGCGACCGCCTGGATCGTGCAGGCCAGGGCACCCGCGGTGGCAACCTGTACGGTGCGGCCCTGCTGGGTGCGTTGTCCGGCCTGCTGCTGGGCCCCTGCATGACGGCGCCCCTGGCCGGCGCGCTGCTGTACATCGCCCAGAGTGGCGACGTGGTGCAAGGCGGCCTGGTGCTGTTCAGCCTGGGGCTGGGCATGGGCCTGCCCCTGTTGCTGCTGGTGACCCTGGGCAACCGCTTCCTGCCGCGCCCAGGCGCCTGGATGAACCTGGTCAAGGGCGTGTTCGGTTTCGTGTTCCTGGCCATGGCCTTGTACATCCTGCGTACCCTGCTGCCGGCCAGCCTGCTGCTGGCGTTGAGCGGCGCCTGGCTGATTGCCCTGGCCTGGGCGGCGTGGCCGGCGCTGCAACGCCTGCCGGCCTTGCGCGCCGTGCCTCTGCTGGGCGCGCTGTGGGGTGGGCTGCTGCTGGTAGGCGCGGCTGCCGGCGGCGATGACCTCTGGCAACCCTTGCGGCCTTTCACGGGTGGCGGGGGCGCCCCAGCGGCCAGCCAGGCTGGCGAAGACCACTTCGTCACGGTGAACACCCCAGAAGCCCTGCAACGCGAACTGGACGCTGCCAAGGGCCGTGGCCAGTGGGTGCTGGTGGACTACTATGCCGACTGGTGCGTGTCGTGCAAGGTCATGGAAAAACAGGTGTTCAATCGCCCTGACGTACAGGCCGAGCTGGCAGGTGTGCACCTGCTGCGCCTTGACGTCACCGCAGACACCCCCGCCAGCAAGGCCCTGCTGCAGCGCTACCAGGTGCCGGGGCCGCCGACGCTGATCTGGGTTGGCCCTGAAGGCGACGAGCGCCGCGCCAGGCGCATCACCGGCGAAGTGGATGCAGCGGCGTTCGTGCAGCACTGGGCACACACCAGGAGCCAAGGCTGATGCTCACCGTCACCCTGGGGCCGCTCACCATGGCCCTCAACCACCTGCTGCTGCTGGCGGCGTTGGGCATTGCCAGCGTGGTTGGCTGGTGGGTGGCCCGCCGGGGTGGCGAAAGCCCCGAATCAGCATTGTTCAACCTGTTCCTGGTCGGCGTGGTGAGCGCCCGTATCGGCTTTGTCGTGGCCTACTGGTCGATGTACAAGGACGAGCCGTTGCAGGTGATCGACATCCGTGACGGCGGCTTTCTGTTCTGGTCCGGCCTGGTCGGCATGGTGCTGGCGGCTGGCTGGCAGGGCTGGCGCCAGCCCGGGTTGCGCCGGCCGCTGGGGTGGGCGCTGTTCAGCGGCGCCCTGTTCTGGGCGCTGGCCAGCTTGGGCGGCCACCTGTACAGCAAGGGCACCGAGCTGCCAGACCTGACCCTGCGCGATGCCAGTGATCAGCCGGTGGCGCTGCACAGCTACCGTGGCAAGCCGCTGGTGATCAATATCTGGGCCACCTGGTGCCCGCCATGCCGCCGCGAAATGCCAGTGCTGCAGCAGGCCCAGGGTGAGTACCCGCAGGTGACCTTTCTGTTCGTCAACCAGGGCGAGACCCCGGAAAACGTCAGCACCTTTCTCGCAACCACCGGTATGAGCCTAACCCACGTGCTGTTCGACGGCACCGGCCTGCTGGCCCAGCGCGTGGGCTCCATGGCGCTGCCCACCACCCTTTTCTATGACGCGGATGGCCGGCTGGTGGGCAGCCACCTGGGCGAACTGTCCCGGGCCAGCCTGCGTCATGCCCTTGAATCATTCGACCGGGCCCCTGCGCCCGGGCCTGCCGCACAAGGAAACTGACATGCGCATCACCCCACTGCTGCCCCTGACCCTGGCCCTGCTGGCCACCCCTGCCGTGTATGCCGAAGACCTGCCCAAAGCCGTTCAGCAGTTGCAGGCCAAGGGCGCTGTCATCAAAGGCAGCTTCGACGCCCCCAACGGCATGCGCGGCTATGCGGCCGAGTACCAGAACAACGGCCTGGCCTTGTATCTGACCCCGGACGGCAAGCATGTGCTGGTGGGTAACCTGTTCGACGAACAAGGCAAGGACCTCACCGCCGAGCCCCTGCAGAAACTGGTGTACGGGCCAATGACCAAGGCATTCTGGGGCAAGATGGAACAGTCTGCCTGGATCGCCGATGGCAAGGCCGACGCGCCGCGCACGGTCTACCTGTTCAGCGACCCGAACTGCCCGTACTGCAACATGTTCTGGGAGCAGGCGCGCCCGTGGGTAGAGGCTGGCAAGGTCCAGTTGCGCCACATCATGGTGGGCATCATCCGCGAAGACAGCCCGGGCAAATCGGCGGCCCTGCTCGCCGCCAAAGACCCTGCCAAGGCCCTGCAGCAGCATGAAAAGGCCGGCCGCGCGAGCACCCTCAAGGCCCTTGAGCAGGTGCCGGCTGCCGTGCAGCAGAAGTTGGCAGGGAACATGGCCTTGATGCAGGAGATGGGCCTGCAGGCCACACCGGCGATTTTCTACAAGGATGACCAGGGCAACATCCAGAGCCAGCAGGGTGCACCACGGCCTGAGATGCTGGAGAAGATCTTGGGCAAGCGCTGAATTGGCGGGGGGGCGCTGGGTGCTCGCCACAGCAGGGTCTGCGCCTGTGACACCGAGCGCCGCCCGCGCGGCGCATCGCGAGCTGCGCTCGCTCCTACGTTT
>NZ_JACVVG010000059.1:0-24609 GCF_016647875.1 Pseudomonas sp. S36
GCCTCAGCGCTTGACGGGCATCCATGCCCGTCACCTCCCTCCGCAAGCCCTGCGCTCGGCCTCCTGAAGTCGCAATCTGCGTCGCCTGGGCTTTCGCGCGCTTAGAAGCAACAGCAACAGCAACAGCAAAAAGACGGGACGGGACGGGGGGAGACTGGACTGGAGTAGGCTGATTGAGGAGAGTTTGAGCAGGTAGCTGAACCATAAAAAAGGCCACCCGAAGGTGGCCTTAATGAACTAGAGAATGTTCGAACTTACACAGCCGCAACAGGGCGCATGTAGGAGATCGGTGCCGTACTGGCATCTTCGAACGTAACCACTTCCCAAGCATCAGTTTCAGCAATCAACTTGCGCAGCAGCTGGTTGTTCAGCGCGTGCCCGGACTTGAAGCCCTTGAACTCGCCGATCAGGCTGTTGCCCAGCAGGTAGAGGTCGCCAATGGCATCGAGGATCTTGTGCTTCACGAATTCGTCTTCGTAGCGAAGGCCGTCTTCGTTCAGTACACCTTCCTCGTCGACCACGATGGCGTTCTCGACGCTACCACCCAACGCAAGGTTGTGCTTGCGCAGGTATTCGATGTCACGCATGAAGCCGAAGGTGCGGGCGCGGCTCACTTCCTTCACGAACGACGTGCTGGAAAAGTCGACGCTGGCGCTCTGGGTCCGGTTGCGAAGCACCGGGTGATCGAAGTCGATCTCGAAGCTCACCTTGAAACCTTCGAAAGGCAGGAACGTGGCGCGCTTGTCGCCCTCTTCCACGGTTACCTCACGCAGGATGCGGATGAACTTCTTGGCTGCGTCCTGTTCTTCCAGGCCGGCAGACTGAATCAGGAATACAAAAGGTCCGGCGCTGCCATCCATGATCGGCACTTCCGAGGCGGAGAGCTCGACGTAGGCGTTATCGATGCCCAAACCCGCCATGGCGGAGAGCAAGTGCTCGACCGTATCGACCTTGACGTCACCGTTGACCAGCGTCGTCGACATGGTTGTTTCGCCGACGTTGGCCGCACGCGCAGGGATCTCGACCACAGGGTCCAGGTCGGCGCGGCGGAAGACGATGCCGGTGTCAACAGGTGCAGGCTTGAGGGTCAGGTAGACCTTCTCCCCGGAGTGCAGACCGACACCTGTGGCACGGATGGTATTCTTCAGGGTGCGTTGTTTAATCATGGCATTGGCCGCTTCAGCGCAAATTGCGAACAGGTATCAACAAAGGCTGGGGATGATAACAGACCCAACCTTTGATGAATACCAATCACCCTTATACCCCTGATAAATTTCATTAATCGGCCTGACGACGCAGGAATGCCGGAATATCGAGGTAATCCAGGTCGTCCTGAGGGTTCAGCTTGGCGGCTGCGGCAGCACCGGCGTGGGCCTGGTTGCGCATTACGGTCGGGCGCTCCAGGTCACGGTAGTTGACCGCTGGCTGCTCCTGGCGCACCGGGGCAGGGTTGGATGCCTCGTAGGCCTGCTGGGCAGTTTGCAGGGTGTTGTCGACAACCTTGACCGGCTTCTCGATACGCGCACCCAAGCCAGTGGCCACAACGGTGACGTGCAGCTCGTCGCGCATGTCCGGGTCGATCACGGTACCCACCTTGACCATGGCGTGGTCGGAGGCGAAGGCTTCGATGATGCTACCCACATCGGAGTATTCACCCAGCGACAGGTCAGGGCCTGCGGTGATGTTCACCAGGATGCCACGGGCGCCCTGCAGGTTGACATCTTCAAGCAGCGGGTTGCGGATGGCCGCCTCGGTGGCCTCGCGAGCACGGTTCGGGCCACTGGCGCAGCCGGTACCCATCATGGCCATGCCCATCTCGCCCATCACGGTGCGCACGTCGGCAAAGTCGACGTTGATCATGCCAGGGCGCTTGATGATGTCGGAGATACCGCGCACGGCGCCGGCCAGCACGTCATCCGCCTTGGCGAAGGCAGACAGCAGGCTTGCATCCTTGCCCAGGATGGTCAGCAGCTTCTCGTTGGGGATGGTGATCAACGAGTCGACGCTTTCAGCCAGCATGCGGATGCCTTCGTCGGCGATCTGCATGCGCTTGCGGCCTTCGAACGGGAACGGACGCGTCACCACCGCAACGGTGAGGATGCCCATTTCCTTGGCCACTTCGGCAATGATCGGTGCTGCACCGGTACCGGTACCGCCGCCCATGCCAGTGGTGATGAACACCATGTTGGTGCCTTGCAGCACTTCGGCGATGCGCTCACGGTCTTCCAGCGCGGCCTGGCGGCCGACTTCCGGATTGGCACCTGCACCCAGGCCCTTGGTCACGCCAGTGCCCAATTGCAGGATGGTGCGTGCACCGATGTTTTTCAGGGCTTGAGCATCGGTGTTGGCGCAGATGAATTCCACGCCTTCAATGCTGCTCTTGACCATGTGGTTGACGGCGTTGCCACCACCACCACCTACACCGATCACCTTGATGACCGGGCTTTGCGGGACGTTGTCTACGAGCTCGAACATTTTCCCTCTCCTTACAGTTCTCTAGTTGTCGCGCCTACCACTACTGCTTTGAAACTTAGAAGTTGCCTTGAACCCACCGCTTGAAGCGCTCAAGCACCGGGGCCTTCGGTTCATCGCCATAGCTGTTGTTGCTGCTGTTGCCGGTCAAAGGCAGGTCTTCGGTCTGCTTTTGCAGGCCGTAGGTAAGCAAGCCCACACCGGTGGAATAAATCGGGTTGCGCACCACGTCGCTCAGCCCCCGAACGCTGTGCGGTACGCCCAGGCGTACCGGCATGTGGAAGATTTCTTCGGCCAGTTCAACGGCGCCTTCCATTTTTGCAGTACCGCCGGTGAGGACGATGCCCGCGGGCACCAGGTCCTCGTAGCCGCTGCGGCGCAGTTCGGCCTGGATCAGCGTGAAGAGCTCGTCGTAACGCGGCTCCACGACTTCGGCCAGGGCCTGGCGCGACAGTTCGCGCGGCGGACGGTCGCCCACGCTTGGCACCTTGATGGTTTCGCCAGCGCCGGCCAGCTTGGCCAGGGCACAGGCGTAACGGATCTTGATTTCCTCGGCGTACTGGGTGGGCGTGCGCAGGGCCATGGCAATGTCATTGGTTACCTGGTCGCCGGCAATCGGGATCACCGCCGTGTGGCGGATGGCGCCTTCGGTGAAGATGGCGATGTCGGTAGTACCACCCCCGATGTCCACCAGGCACACACCCAGCTCTTTCTCGTCATCGGTCAGCACCGAGTAGGCCGAGGCCAGTTGCTCGAGGATGATGTCGTCGATTTCCAGGCCGCAGCGGCGCACGCACTTTTCGATGTTCTGGGCAGCGTTGACGGCGCAGGTCACCACGTGAACCTTGGCCTCCAGGCGTACGCCCGACATGCCCAGCGGCTCGCGCACACCTTCCTGGTTGTCGATCACATAGTCCTGCGGCAGGGTGTGCAGCACACGCTGGTCTGCCGGGATGGCGACGGCCTGGGCCGCATCCAGTACCCGTTCCAGGTCGGCCAGGCTGACCTCACGGTCGCGAATGGCGACGATACCGTGGGAGTTGAGGCTGCGGATGTGGTTACCGGCTACGCCAACGAATGCCGAGTGAATGCGGCAACCGGCCATCAGCTGCGCTTCTTCAACGGCACGCTGGATCGACTGCACGGTGGACTCGATGTTCACCACCACGCCTTTTTTCAGGCCCCGGGACGGATGGGTGCCGATCCCGACGATTTCCAGGGTGCCGTCCTCGCCCACCTCACCCACCAGCGCCACCACCTTGGAGGTGCCAATGTCCAGCCCGACGATCATTTTGCCGCTATGCGCGTTTGCCATGGTCCTGCCTCTCTCTAATTCTTCGCAACGGCGGGTTGGGCCGTCGTCGGTGCAATCGGTTCCCGCCAGCCAACGGCAAGTCCGTTGGCGTATCGCAGATCGATGCGGGCGATGTTGGCGATCTGCTCTTTAAGCGTCTTGTCGTAAATGGCAATGAAACGGCGCATCTTCTCTACCAGATGGTCGCGCCCCAGCAGCAACTCGATGCCTGGCCCGGCGCTGCTCGCACCCGTGGTCAGGAACCAGCTGCCCCGCTCGCGCAGCTCCAGGCGTGCGATGGAAAAGCCCAGGGGGCGCAGCATCTGGCTCAGTACCTGATACTGCTGCATGACTTGTTGCTGTGCACGCTGCGGCCCGGCCAGCTGCGGCAGGTGCTCGTAGTTGGCCAGCTCGCGCGGGGTGAATGCCTGGCCCTGGTTGTTGAGCAAGGCTTCATCACCCCAGCGCGCCACCGGCAGTTGTTCTTCGAGGCGGATCACGACCTCGTCCGGCCATACACGGCGTACTTCGGCGTGGGCGATCCAGGGCATCTGCTCAAGCTCGGTACGCATCGCCGGCAGGTCGACGGTGAAGAAGCTGGCCGCCACGTAGGGGGCGATGCGCTGCTGCACGGACTGCTGGCTGATGTAGGTCAGGTCGCCCTGCACGTCGATCTTGGTGATGGGCCGGTCGGCATAGGGCATCAGCCGCACCGCGCCCTCGTACGCACCAAAACCTGCGGCTACCAGCAGCACCGGCCACAGCAGGCGCTTGAGGCCGCCCAGGCTAGGCCGCGGCAGGCGCGCCGATACGGGCTCGTCGGCCACCAGCCGGCTGGCACCACGCGGCACCGGCTTGCTACGGCCGGTAACGGGTTGCTGCTGACGTATCATCGCGCCTTGCATGATGGTTAACCTCGCGTCGCCATGCTGTCGGCCAGGATCGCCAGCACCAATTGCTGGAAGTCCAGGCCGGCCGCGCGGGCCGCCATGGGCACCAGGCTATGATCAGTCATGCCGGGTGCGGTGTTGACTTCGAGCAGCCAGAACCGGCCCTGCTCGTCCTGCATCACGTCCAGCCGGCCCCAGCCTTCGATGCCGATGGCATCGCAAGCACGGGCGGTCAGGTCGATCAGTTCCTGTTCCTTGACACTGTCCAGCCCGCAGGGAATGCGGTACTGGGTGTCGTTGGCGATGTACTTGGCGTCGTAGTCGTAGAACACGTGCGGGGTACCCAGGGCGATTGGCGGCAGCACCTGCCCGCGCAGTACCGCAATGGTGAACTCCGGGCCGTGAATCCACTGTTCAACGAGTACCTGGGAATCGTAGTTGGCGGCGTCTCGCCAGGCGGCGACCAGTTCCTGCTCGCTGTTCACCTTGGCCATGCCGATGCTGGAGCCTTCATGGGCAGGTTTGACGATGAGCGGGAAGCCCAGTTCCGTGCTGGCACGCAAACAATCGCTTTCGCTTGCCAACACCGCATGGCGTGGCGTGGGGATGCCCAGGCTCTGCCACACCTGCTTGGTGCGCAGCTTGTCCATGGCCAGCGCCGACGCGAGGATGCCACTGCCGGTGTAAGGGATGCCCAGACACTCCAGCAAGCCTTGCATGCTGCCGTCTTCGCCGCCGCGACCGTGAAGGATGATGAACGCACGGTCGACCTTCTCGCTTTGCAGGCGGGTGAGCAGGTCGTCGCCCACATCGATGGCAACCACGTCAACACCCGCTGCCGTCAACGCGCTGATCACGGCAGCCCCGGACTTCAGCGACACTTCGCGTTCGGCGCTCTTGCCGCCGTACAGTACCGCGACGCGGCCGAACGCCTTGACGTCCAGGGTGGAGTGCAACGTGTCGTAGGCGCTGGTCATTTCGACTTCTCCTGCTTGGCGCCAGCGAACAGCGGGCTTTTCATCAATTGCGGGGCCAGGCCGCCGACGTCGCCGGCCCCCTGGCAAATCAGGATGTCGCCGGCACGCAGCAAGGGCTTGACCAGCGGCGCCAGCTCGGCGCCACGTTCGATGTAGATCGGGTCCAGCTTGCCGCGCTGGCGGATGCTGTGGCACAGCTGGCGGCTGTCGGCGCCCGGGATCGGCTCCTCACCGGCCGGGTACACCTCCATCAACAGCAGCACGTTGGCATCGCCCAGCACCTGGACGAAATCGTCGTACAGGTCACGGGTACGGCTGTAGCGGTGCGGCTGATACACGATCACCAGGCGGCGGCTGGGCCAGCCACCGCGTACCGCCTTGATCACAGCAGCCACTTCGGTAGGGTGATGGCCGTAGTCGTCCACCAGCATCACGCTGCCACCGTCTACCGGCAGTTCGCCATATACCTGGAAGCGCCGGCCGACACCCTGGAAGCCGGACAGGCCCTGGATGATGGCGTCGTCGGCAATGCCTTCGTCGGTGGCGATGGCGATGGTGGCCAGGGCATTCAGCACGTTATGGTTGCCCGGCATGTTCACCGACACTTCCAGCGGCTCGCAGTCGCGGCGCAGCACGGTGAAGTGGGTTTGCATGCCCTGCTGGCGCACGTTGATCGCGCGGATGTCGGCCTCTTCGCTGAAGCCGTAGGTAACCGTCGGGCGCTTGACCTGCGGCAGGATCTCGCGCACTACCGGGTCGTCCAGGCACATCACGGCCAGGCCGTAGAACGGCAGGTTGTGCAGGAACTCGACGAAGGTTTTCTTCAGCTTGTTGAAGTCACCTTCGTAGGTGGCCATGTGGTCGGCGTCGATGTTGGTGACCACGGCAACCATCGGTTGCAGGTGCAGGAAGCTGGCGTCGCTCTCGTCGGCTTCGGCGATCAGGTAGCGGCTGGTGCCCAGCTGGGCGTTGGTGCCGGCTGCAGTCAGGCGGCCACCGATGACGAACGTAGGGTCCAGGCCGCCTGCGGCGAACACCGATGCCAGCAGGCTGGTGGTGGTGGTCTTGCCGTGGGTGCCGGCAACGGCCACACCATGGCGGTAACGCATCAGTTCGGCAAGCATCTCGGCGCGCGGTACCACCGGGATACGGCGCTCCAGCGCGGTGGCCACTTCCGGGTTGGCAGGGTTGATCGCGCTAGACACCACCAGCACATCGGCGGTGGCCGCATTCTCGGCGCGGTGGCCGACGAAGATCTGGGCGCCGAACGATTCCAGGCGCTCGGTGACAGGCGAGGCCTTCAGGTCGGAACCGGACACTTCATAGCCCAGGTTCAGCAGCACCTCGGCGATGCCGCACATGCCCACACCGCCAATGCCGACGAAGTGAATGCGACGGATACGGCCCATTTTCGGCTGGGGCATGGCTTTCTGGCTCTCAACCATGGGCCACCTCCAGGCAGATGTCGACTACGGTGCTGGTTGCAGCAGGTTTGGCCAGGCGTCTTGCAGTACCAGCCATGACAGTGAGTTTCTCGGGTTGCATCAGCACCTCGTTCAGGCGTTCAGCGAGCTGCGCTGCGCCAGTTGTCGCTTGTGGCATCAGGAAGGCAGCGCCTTCACGGGCCAGATATTGGGCGTTATGGGTCTGGTGGTCGTCGATGGCATGGGGCAAGGGCACCAGCATCGAAGGCAGGCCCGCTGCCGCCAGCTCGCTGACAGTCAGGGCGCCGGCCCGGCACACCACCAGATCAGCCCAGCCGTAGGCATGGGCCATGTCCTTGATGAAGGGCTCTACCTGAGCCTCTATGCCAGCCTCGCGATAACGCTCGGCGGTGACCGGCGCATGCTGCTTGCCGGCCTGATGGAACACCTCTGGCCTGACGGCCGCAGGCACTTCGGACAGCGCCTTAGGCAACAATTTGTTCAATGGTTCCGCACCCAGGCTACCGCCGAGTACCAGCAGGCGTGCCGGGCGCGCAGCCAGCGGTGCGCGCTGTGCGTCCATGAACAGCTCAGGGCGCACCGGGTTCCCCGTGGTACGGCGCTTGTCGCTGGCGTCGAATGTGTTCGGGAACGCCTCGCACACCCGCGCCGACAGCGGTGCCAGCAGGCGGTTGGCGGTACCGGCCCGGGCGTTTTGCTCGTGGATGACCAGCGGCACACCGCACAGCTTGGCCGCCACACCGCCTGGGCCGGTGACGTAGCCACCGAAGCCCAGCACGCAGACCGGCTTGAGCTGACGGATCACACGCCGGGCCTGCAAGACCGACTTGATCAGCATCAGCGGCGCCTTCAGCAGCGACAGCTTGCCCTTGCCGCGCAAACCGCTGACCTCGATGCGGTGCAACGGCAGACCTGCCTGAGGCACCAGTTCGTTCTCGATGCCACGCGGGGTACCCAGCCAATGCACGGCATACCCGCGGGCCTGGAACTCACGGGCGCAGGCCAGGGCCGGGAACACGTGGCCCCCGGTGCCGCCTGCCATGATCAATACGTTTTTGCCGTCAGCGGCCATGACTGGGCTCCTCGGCAAAATCGCTCTCGCTGAATTCATGTTCCTCGCTACCCAGGTGCGTGCGGCTTTCCCACTCGATGCGCAGCAACAGGCCCACGCAGGCGCAGCAAATCACCAGGGAACTACCGCCATAACTGAGGAACGGCAGGGTCAGGCCCTTGGTCGGCAACAGGCCGACGTTCACGCCGATGTTGATCAGGAACTGGCCAATCCACAGGAAGGCCAGGCCGAATGCCATGTAGGCAGCAAAGAACTGCTTGGCTTTCTCGGCCCACAAACCGATGTAAAGGGCACGCACGGTGACAAATACGAACAGCGCAATGGTGACCAGCGAGCCGACCACGCCCAGCTCTTCTGCCAGCACCGAGAACACGAAGTCGGTGTGGGCTTCTGGCAGGTAGAACTGCTTCTGCACACTGTTGCCCAGGCCCACGCCCAGCCACTCGCCACGGCCGAAGGCAATCAGCGCCTGGGTAAGCTGGTAACCCGAGCCGAACTGGTCGGACCAGGGGTCGGTGAAGGTGATCAGCCGCGCCATTCGATAGGGCTGCGCCTGTACCAGCACGAACACCGCCACCACCGCCAGCACCACCATCAGGCTGAAGCGGAACAGCCCAACCCCACCGAGGAACAGCATGGCAGCAGCCGCACCCATCATGACCACGGTGGCGCCGAAGTCCGGCTCCATCAGCAGCAGGCCGGCCATGGGCAGCAGCACGATGAACGGCTTGAAGAAGCCCATCCAGCTTTCGCGCACCTCGGTCTGGCGCCGCACCAAGTAACCGGCGAGGTAGATGACCACGAATACCTTGGCGATTTCAGACGGCTGCACGTTGAAGAAACTGAAGCCGATCCAGCGCATCGAACCGTTCACCTCGCGGCCAATGCCGGGCACCAGCACCAGCACCAGCAGGCCGAAGGCGCCCAGCAGCATCATGAAGCCCATGCGCTGCCAAGTGGCGATCGGCACCATCATGGTCGCGCCGCAGGCGACCAGGCCCAGGAACACGTACACCAGGTGGCGGTACATGTGGTAGAGCGGGTTACCCGACTGCACGGCAGCCACTTCCGACGAAGCCGAGGTGATCATCACCAGGCCAAGGCCCAGCAAGGCCAGGCAACCTGCCAGCAGCGCGAAGTCCAGGTCGATGCCACGGCCACTGATCAGTGGCGACGGGTAAGGCTTGAGGACACCGAAGATCATGCGAGTGCCTCCGCGGCCTGGGCAAACAGCCGCCCGCGTTCTTCGAAATTCCTGAACATGTCGAGGCTGGCGCAGGCCGGCGACAGCAGCACGGCGTCCCCCCGCTGGGCCAGCTCGGCGCATTGGCGCACGGCATCTTCCAGGGTGCCGACGCGCACCAGCGGCACGTCGTCGCCCAGTGCGTCGGCCAGGCGCTCGGCGTCACGGCCCAGCAGCACTACCGCGCGGCAGAAACGCTTGACCGGCTCACGCAACGCCGTGAACTCGGCACCTTTGCCATCCCCCCCGGCGATCAGCACCAGCTTGCCCTCAATGTCGGCACCCAAACCTTCGATGGCAGCCAGGGCTGCCCCAACGTTGGTCGCCTTGGAATCGTCATACCAGTTCACGCCATCGCGCTCGCGCACCCACTGGCAACGGTGGGCCAAGCCACCGAATGCGCGCAGGGCCTCCAGCATGGGCGCGAAGGCAAGCCCGGCGGCGTGCCCCAAGGCCAGGGCAGCCAGGGCGTTGCTCTGGTTGTGGGCGCCACGAATCTTCAGCTCGCGCACCGGCATCAGGTTCTGGAACTCGAACGCCAGGTACTTCTCGCCATCCACTTCGCGCAGGCCGAACGCCTTGAAGTCCGGTTGGTTCAGGCCAAATGTCCAGCACGGGCGACCTTCGACCGGCAGTGGCCGGCTGAGTGCATCCTGGCGGTTGACCACCACCTGGCGCGCCCCACGGAAGATGCGGTGCTTGGCCAGGTGATAGGCCGGCAGGCCGCTGTAGCGGTCCATGTGGTCTTCGCTGATGTTCAGCACCGTGGCCACTTCGGCATTGAGCTGGTCAGTGGTTTCCAGCTGGAAGCTGGACAGCTCCATCACGTACAGCTCGACGTCATCGGCCAGCAGGTCCAGCGCCGGCGTGCCGAGGTTACCGCCCACCGCTACGCGCTTGCCGGCCTTGGCCGCCATCTCGCCCACCAGTGTGGTGACGGTGCTCTTGGCGTTGGAGCCGCTGATGGCGATGATCGGTGCCTTGGCATGGCGGGCAAACAGCTCGATGTCGCCAGAAAGCTTCACCCCCCGTGCCGCCGCCTGTTGCAGCGCCGGGGTGGCAAGGGCCAGGCCAGGGCTTACATACAGCTCGCTGGCGCGGCACAGGAAGTCGACATCCAGTTCGCCACAGCGTACTTCCACCTGCGGGTAGTCACGGCGCAGGGTGTCCAGTTCCGGCGGTTGCTCGCGGGTGTCGGCGACCGCAAAGGCGATGCCCCGGCTCGCCAAGAAGCGAACCAGGGACATGCCGCTCTTGCCGAGGCCGACAACGATGCGGAATTGGTCGGAAGCGATCAGTGACACGCTCGTCTACCTCAGTTTCAGGGTTGCAAGGCCAACCAGCACCAGAATCACGGTGATGATCCAGAAGCGGACAATCACCCGTGGCTCCGGCCAGCCCTTGAGTTCAAAGTGGTGGTGTATCGGCGCCATGCGGAACACGCGCTTGCCGGTGAGCTTGAACGACGCCACCTGGATCACCACCGACAGGGTTTCCATCACGAACACGCCGCCCATGATGAACAGCACGATTTCCTGGCGGACAATGACGGCAATGGTGCCCAGTGCCGCGCCCAGCGCCAGCGCGCCCACGTCGCCCATGAAGACCTGCGCCGGGTAAGTGTTGAACCACAGGAAGCCCAGGCCGGCACCGATCAGCGCACCGCAGAACACGATCAACTCGCCCGAGCCCGGCACGTACGGGATCAGCAGGTATTCGGCGAACTTCACGTTGCCCGACAGGTAGCAGAAAATGCCGAGCGCCCCACCCACCATCACCGTCGGCATGATCGCCAGGCCATCGAGGCCGTCGGTGAGGTTGACGGCGTTGCTGGAGCCGACGATGACGAAATAGGTCAGCACCACAAAGCCGATGCCCAGCGGGATGGTGACGTCCTTGATGAACGGCAGTATCAGCGTGGTTTCGACACTGGTTGGCGCGGTCTTGTACAGGAATACCGCTGCAGCCAGGCCGAACACCGACTGCCAGAAGTACTTCCAGCGGCTGGGCAGCCCACGGGAGTTTTTCTCGATGACCTTGCGGTAGTCGTCCACCCAGCCGATGGCACCGAAAGCCAGGGTGACGATCAGCACCACCCACACGTAACGGTTGGTAAGGTCAGCCCACAGCAGCGTGCTGACGGCGATGGCGGAAAGGATCAGCGCACCACCCATGGTCGGGGTGCCGGACTTGGAGAGGTGCGATTGCGGCCCGTCGTTGCGCACGGCCTGGCCGATCTGACGGATTTGCAGGGTACGGATCATCCACGGCCCCAGCCACAGCGCCATCGACAACGCGGTCAGTACACCCAGAATCCCGCGCAGGGACAGGTACTGGAAGACCGCGAAGCCCTTGTGGAACTGTTGCAGATACTCGGCCAACAGCAGCAGCATTAATGTTTCTCCCCGCTGGCACCGCACAGTGCAGCCACGACGTTTTCCATCGCAGCGCTGCGCGAGCCTTTTATCAATATGGTGGTGTCGCTGACGTTCTCGGCACTGACAGCGTCGATGAGCTCAGCTTGCGTCGCGAAATGGCGGCCATGTGCGCCGAATGCCTGTACCGCGTGGGCCATGTTGGCACCCACCGCGTAAAGGGCGTCGACTTTGCCGCGGGCATAGTCACCCACCTGACGGTGGCCTTCCTCTGCCCACTGCCCCAGTTCGCCGATATCTCCAAGCACCAGGACGGTACGCCCGGAAAAGGCGGCGAGTATATCAATGGCCGCGCACATGGAGGTGGGATTTGCGTTGTAGCTGTCGTCGATAACACAGGCCCCACCCGGCGCGATCTGCGCCACGGTCCGGCCCTTGACCGGCTGCACGGCAGCGAGGCCCGCGGCGATGCCGCTCAGGCTCACGCCCACGGCGTGGGCAGCAGCAGCGGCAGCCAGTGCGTTGCTGACGTTGTGCACGCCCAGCAGGTTCAGTTGCACGGTGACTTCACCGCCAGCGCCATGCAGGGTGAAGGCCGGGCAGCCACGTACATCCCGGCCAAGGTTGCTGGCATGGAAGTCGGCCCCGGGGTTATCCAGGGCGAAGCTGATGACGCGATGGCTACCGGCGCGTTTGCGCCAGATATCGAACGCCTTGTCGGCCAGGTTGAGGATGGCAATGCCACCTTCACCCAGGCCTTCCAGGATCTCGCCCTTGGCCTCGACGATCTTTTCCGGGCCGCCGAACTCGCCTACATGGGCGGTACCGGCGTTGTTGATGATGACCACCTGTGGTTTGGTCAGGCCGACGGTGTAGCGGATTTCGCCAATGCGCGAGGCGCCCAGCTCGATCACTGCCGCGCTGTGCTCGGGCGCAATTTCAAGCAGGGTCAGCGGCGCACCCAGGTCGTTGTTCAGGTTGCCACGGGTGGCATGCACCAGGCCGCGGGTGCGCAGGATGCTGGCGAGCATTTCCTTCACCGTGGTCTTGCCACTGGAGCCGGTAATGGCCACCACCGGGTTGTGGAACCGGGCACGGTTCAGCGCGCCAAGCTGGCCCAGGGCCACACGGCAGTCGGCGACCACCAGCTGTGGCAGGTCGACGCCTGCCACTTCGCGCTCGACCAATGCCGCAACAGCGCCCTTGGCCTGCACATCGGCCAGGTAGTCATGGCCATCGAAACGCGGGCCGGTCAGGGCAACGAACAGCTGCCCGGCACCCACGCTGCGGCTGTCGATGCTCACGCCATCGAAGCGCGCGTCGGCACCGCTCAGGCGACCGCCAAGTGCGCCCGTCAGCTGGCTGAGGGTCATGGGCTCAAGCATGTGGTGCCTCCCAGGCTGCGAGTGCCTTGTCGGCTTCGATCAAATCGGAGAAGGCGTGACGTTCGCCATTGATCTCCTGGTAATCCTCGTGCCCCTTGCCGGCCAGCACGATCACATCGTCGGCGGCAGCACCGGCGATCAGTTGGGCAATGGCTGCGCCGCGGCCAGAGACGAAGGCCACCGCATCTGGCGCGGAAAAGCCCGGGCGGATGTCGTCGAAGATGCGCTGTGGGTCTTCGCTGCGCGGGTTGTCATCGGTGACCAGCACCCGGTCGGCCAGGCGCTCGGCCACTTCGGCCATCAGCGGGCGCTTGCCGCGGTCGCGATCGCCGCCGCAGCCAAACAGGCACAGCAGCTGGCCGTGCGCATGCGGGCGCAGTGCTTCCAGTACTTTGTCCAGGGCATCGGGTGTGTGTGCATAGTCCACCACCACCAGCGGTTTGCTACCGCCCCCCAGGCGCTGCATGCGGCCTACCGGCCCTTGCAGTTGCGGGGTGACCTTGAGGATTTCGTCCAGCGCGTAGTCCAGCGCCAGCAGGCTGGCGACGGCGGCCAGCATGTTGCTCAGGTTGAAACGGCCCAGCAGCTGGCTGCGCAGCGTGCGTTCGCCCTGCGCCGTGACCAGGGTGGCGCACACGCCCTCATCGGTGAACACGGCCTCGCGGCAGAACAGCGTGGCGTCCGGGTTTTCCAGGCTATAACTGATCAGCCGGGTCTCGATATGATCACCGACAGGGCGCCTGGCATAGGCGTCTGCCAGGCGCTGGCCGAACCCGTCATCCAGGTTGACCACTTGGCAGCGCAAGCTGGGCCAGGTGAACAGCTTGGCCTTGGCCGCTTCGTAGGCCTGCATGCTGCCGTGGTAATCCAGGTGGTCGCGGGACAGGTTGGTCATCACCGCAATGTCGAAGTCGAGCGCAGCCACACGCCCCTGCTCCAGGGCATGGGAAGAGACTTCCATGGCGACGGCCTTGGCGCCCTGCTTCTTGAGGTCGTAGAGGGTGGCCTGCACGGCGATGGGGTCGGGTGTGGTCAGCCGCCCGCTCTGCAGCTCGCCATAGAAGCCGGTACCCAGCGTGCCGATCAGGCCGCAACGCTGGCCCAACGCATCCAGTGCCTGGGCAACCAGTTGGGTAACGCTGGTCTTGCCATTGGTACCGGTGACGCCCAGCAGGTTCAGCTGGCGGCCGGGGTCGCCATAGAAGCGGCCAGCAATGTCCGACAACTGGGCGACCAGGCCTTTTACCGGAATCAGCGGTACGTCGGTCAGGGGCAACACGTTGGCGCCCTGCTCTTCGTAGGCCACAGCTGCGGCGCCACGGGCAAGGGCATCGGCAATGTGACCACGCCCATCCATTTTGGCACCCGGCACGGCCAGGAACAGGTCGCCAGGGCGTACCTGGCGGCTGTCCAGGGTCAACTCGCGAATCAGCGGGTCGCGGCTGGCGTGGGCAAACAGTTTGCTCAGTGGCATCGTCATTATCCACGCCCTCCCTTGGCGGCGGCTGCATTGACTTGCGATTGCTCGGCCGGTGCCGGTGGGGGCAGGTTGTCTGGCGGTACGTTCATCAGCCGCAGGGTGCCGGACATGACCTTGCTGAAGACCGGTGCCGACACCAGGCCGCCGAAGTAGCCGCCCTTGCCTGGTTCGTCGATCACCACGACGATGGCGTAGCGTGGGTCGCTCATGGGGCCGAAGCCTGCGAACAACGAACGGTAGGCGTTCTCGGTGTAGCCCTTGGAGCCCACCGTGGCCTTACGCGCCGTACCCGACTTGCCAGCCACGTGATAGAACGGCACCTGGGCACGGAACACGCCGCGCGGTGCTTCAATCACCTGCTGCAACATGCCCTGCACGGTTTCAGCGGTTTCCTTGGGGATGGCCTGCACGGCTTCAGGCGCCTTGTCGACCTTGAGGATCGACAGCGGCACCATCTTGCCGTCGTTGGCCAGCGCCGCGTAGGCATGCACCAGTTGCAGGGCAGTCACCGATACGCCATAGCCGTAGGACAAGGTGGCCGTTTCGGCCTTGCGCCATTCACGGTGGTTAGGCAGGTTACCCACCCGTTCACCCGGGAAGCCCAGGCCCGTGTACTGGCCCAGGCCCACCTGGGACATCACCCGGTAAATGGCTTCGCCGCCAATGTCGAAGGCGATCTTGCTCATGCCCACGTTACTGGAGTTGATCAGGATGCCGGTCAGGTCGAGGATCGGGCCCTCGCTCTTGGACACGTCCTTGATGGTGTAGCGGCCGATCTGCAGGCTGCCCGGGTAGACCTCGACCTTGTCGGTAGGCTTCCAGCGGCCGCTCTGCAAGGCGGCGCTCATGGAGATCGGCTTGACCGTGGAACCCGGCTCGAACACGTCGATGATCGCCCGGTTGCGCATGGCTGCCGGGAACATGCTGCGACGGTTGTTGGGGTTGTAGGTGGGCTGGTTGACCATGGCCAGCACTTCGCCAGTCTTAACGTCCATGATCACCAGGCTGCCCGCCTTGGCGTCCTGTTCGGCGATGGCGTTGCGCAGCTCACGGGTGGCCAGGTATTGCAGGCGCAGGTCTATCGACAACGCCAAGGTCTTCCCGGCCTTGGCGTTCTTGGTAACCTGGATGTCCTTGATCAGCCGGCCACGCCGGTCCTTGATCACTTGTCGCTTGCCCGGCACGCCCGCCAGCCACTCGTCGTAGGCCAGTTCGACCCCTTCGCGGCCATGGTCGTCCAGGTCGGTGAAGCCAACCATGTGCGCGGTCACATCGCCGGCCGGGTAGAAGCGACGGAATTCTTCCAGCCCGTACACACCCGGCACCTTCAGGTCCAGCACATGCTGGCCCTGCTCCGGGGTCAGGCCACGTACCAGGTAGATGAATTCTTTGCTGGCCTGCTGGGTCAGGCGCTCGGTCAACTGCTGCGCGTTCTGCCCCAAGGCAGCAGCCAGTTGCGGCCAGCGGTCGCGCGAGGCCTGCATTTCCTTAGGGTTGGCCCACAAGGTGGTGACCGGCGTACTCACGGCCAGAGGCTCACCATTGCGGTCGGTGATCAGGCCGCGGTGTGCCGGGATGGGAATATGACGCAGGCTGCGGGCATCGCCCTGGCCCTTGAGGAAGTCACGGTCGACCACCTGCAGATCGACGATGCGCCAGCAGATGGCGCCCACCATCAGCGCCAGCAGGCCGATGACCACGCGAAACCGCCATGGGTACAGTGCGCCTTCGAGCTTCATCATGGCGTCACCATCCGCACTTCGTCAGCGGCAGGCACGCGCATCTTCAGTTGCTCGGACGCCAGGTTCTCGATGCGGCTGGAAGCGGTCCAGGTGCTCTGTTCGAGGATAAGCCGGCCCCACTCGGCCTGGGCCTTGTCGCGGTCATTCAGCTCGCCGTAGAGGGTATTGAGCAACTGGCGGTTCCAGTGCGCGCTGTACGATACAGCGATGGCCGAAATCAGCACGCCGACGAACAGCAGGAGCATCAGGAAGCTTCCGCCTGGCAGGGGCTTGGCGAACAGCTTGCTCACCGCAGTTTCTCCGCCACACGCATTACCGCACTGCGCGACCGTGGGTTGGCCTTGAGCTCGGCCTCAGAGGCGAACTGGGCCTTGCCGATAAGCTTGATCTTGGGCTCGAACACCTTGTGCTGCACGGGCAGGTTACGCGGCAGGTTGTCGGCCTCACCCTTGACCAGCTTGCGCATGAACAGCTTGACGATGCGGTCTTCCAGCGAGTGGAAGCTGATGACAGCCAGGCGGCCGCCGACTTCCAGGGCGTCAAGCGCGGCTTCCAGGCCGGCCTCCAGGTCGCCCAGCTCATTGTTGACGTGGATGCGCAGGCCCTGGAAAGCCCGGGTCGCCGGGTTCTTGCCCTTCTCCCAGGCCGGGTTGGCCACCTTGAGCACTTCTGCCAGGTCGGCAGTACGGGTGAACGGCTGGGTTTCACGGCGCTCGACCACAGCGCGTGCCATGCGGCCGGCAAAGCGCTCTTCACCGTATTCCTTGAACACGCGGGCAATTTCTTCTGCAGGTGCGGTGGCGATGAACTCGGCGGCGCTGATGCCCTGAGCCGGGTTCATGCGCATGTCCAAGGGGCCATCATTGAGGAAGCTGAAACCGCGCTCCGGGTCGTCCAGCTGCGGCGACGAAACACCCAGGTCCAGCAGCACACCACTGACCTTGCCGTGCAACCCGCGCTCGGCAACCTCTGCACCCAGCTCGGCAAAGCTGCGCTGCACAATGACAAAGCGGCCGTCTTCGGCCGCCAGCGCTTGCCCCGTGGCAATCGCCTGTGGATCTTTGTCGAACCCCAGCAGCCGCCCCTTCGGCCCGAGCCGGCTCAGGATCAACCGACTGTGGCCGCCGCGGCCGAAGGTACCGTCCAGATAGCAACCGTCGGCGCGCAAGGCCAATGCCTCGACAGCTTCGTCGAGCAGGACGGTGATGTGGTTGAAGCCGCTATCTATGGTCACAGGATCAGGTCACGCAGTTCGTCGGGCATGGCGCCCGGTTGTTGAATAGCTGCAAGGTCGGCTGCCGAAACCGCGTTCCAGGCATCTTCATCCCACAGCTGGAATTTGTTCAGTTGCCCCACCAGCATCGCCTTCTTGTCCAGCTTGGCGTACTCCCGCAGGCGGGGCGGCACCAGGAAACGGCCACTGCCATCGAGCTCCAGGTCAACCGCATTGCCGATCAGCAAACGCTGCAGGCGGCGGTTTTCTTCACGAAGCGACGGCAAGGCACGCAACTTGGCTTCTATTTGTTCCCACTCGTCGAGCGGATAGACACACAAGCAGGGGTCAACAGCGTCAATGGTCACGATGAGCTGGCCATTGCAGCGCGAATCGAGCTCGTCACGGTACCGGCTCGGCATGGCGAGACGGCCCTTTGCATCGAGGCTGACGGCGTTGGCTCCGCGGAACACGGCTGCGATTCCCCACAATGGTAGCGTTTTTGTGCCAGAAAACCCACTTCATCCCACTTTCTGCCACTTGCGCACACTATAGGAATCCGCCCGCAGCACCGTCAAGGCACGTTCGGAAGGAAAAGCCTTACAGGACCGAGATTTAGCGCAATAAAAGAAGGGGGAAGGAATACCGGGGATATAAAAAGACGAGAAAAATCAAACCCACCCAGGCGCCTGGCGCTGGAACTTAAAGTAATTTATGAAGAGTAAGATTTTTTCGGCATTACCAGCGGGGATCTGCTATCGATTCAAGCAGGGAGAAAAGGTGGAGAGTCGATCTGTAAGCCGGGTTTTGTCGAGGACAGTCATTCCTCTACGACGGCCATCACTGGACGCCTCTAGCAACCTACCCGGTTCCGACGCGGGCCACGCCTGATGGAACCCTATTTGGTCTTGCTCCGAGTGGGGTTTACCTAGCCACGAACTGTTGCCAGACGTGCGGTGCGCTCTTACCGCACCTTTTCACCCTTACCGGCGCCGAAGCGCTTAGGCGGTTATTTTCTGTGGCACTTTCCGTAGGCTCGCGCCTCCCAGGCGTTACCTGGCACTCTGCCCTGCGGAGCCCGGACTTTCCTCCCCCTGCAGTTGCGCAGCAGAACTGCGGAACTTAAACAGGCAGCGACTGTCCGATCGACTCTCCGCCGCAAAGAGTAACGGTAGTCGCCTTCAAGAACAAGCGATACCGGCACATATATCAAATTGCCACTATTTAGCCTTCTGTTTTCCCAGGGCCAGTTGATACAGCAGGTTCTTGCGCACGCCGGTTATGTCAGCAGCCAGTGCTGCTGCCCGCTTGAGCGGTAACTCAGCCAGCAGCAGGTCCAGCACCCGTTGCGCTTCGGTACTGATGGCCTGCTCACCTTCCGGCGCCGACCAGCCGCCCACCAACACCACGCACTCGCCACGCTGCTGGTTGCTGTCACCCGCCACGAAGGCATGCAGTTCCGCCAGGGGTACCCCCTTCAGGGTTTCGAAGGTCTTGGTCAGTTCACGGGCCAGAACCGCAGGGCGTTCACCGCCCAATACCGACTGCATGTCTTCCAGGCATTCCAGAATGCGATGCGGGGCCTCGTAGAAGATCAGCGTGCGCGGCTCCTCTTTGAGCTGCTCAAGACGGGCGCGGCGCCCTGCCGCCTTGGCGGGCAGAAAGCCCTCGAAAATGAAGCGATCCGATGGCAGGCCGGCGGCCGACAGCGCGGCGATCAACGCGCAGGCGCCTGGCACCGGCACCACCCTGACCCCAGCCTGGCGCGCCTGACGCACCAGATGGTAACCCGGGTCGGATATCAGCGGCGTGCCGGCATCGGACACCAGCGCCACGTCATCCCCTGCCAGCAGACGGGTAAGGAAGCGCCCCCCTTCATCACGCTCGTTGTGTTCATGGCATGCGGCCAAGGGTGTTTCTATACCAAAATGCTGCAGCAGGCGGATGGAGTGACGCGTGTCTTCGGCTGCAATCAGGGCCACGTCCGCCAACACCTTCAGCGCCCTGGCGCTCATGTCGTCAAGGTTGCCGATAGGGGTGGCCACGACGTAAAGCGTCCCTATTGCGGTTTTGGAAGCCCCTGCCACATCAGTCACTGCACGCACCTGTCATCTGGATCAAAGGCGCCATTGTAGCCCGAGCACCCGCAACAGGGCGCAAAGAAGTTCGCTTTCGGTCTGCGCAAGGCCACCTATAGTGAAGGATCAACACGGCGACATCGCGCCCCGGCCAGTGCTTGGGTACAATTGCCGGCCAACTTGATCGAGTAACAGGACTATTACATGATCGCTTGCCTGCGGCTGCTCACAGCCCTCTGTCTTGCTGCTCTGCTTGCAGCCTGCGCCAGCTCGCCCTCATCCAGCCTCGGCGAGCTGCCACGTACCCCGGACGCCAGCATCGAGCAATTGCTCGAGAAGGCCGCTTCCAGCAAATCTGCCGAGGACGCTGCCCTGCTGCGCCTGAGCGCAGCAGACTTGGCTTACAAGCAAAAAGACTTCCCGCGCGCCGCACGCATCCTCGAACAAGTCCCCGTAGACACGCTCAAGCCGGCACAGCAAGTGTTCGCCAGCACCCTGGCGGCGGAACTGGCGATGAGCCGCAACCAACCCAAGGCGGCCCTCGCAGCCCTGGCTCACCCCAGCCTGCAGCACACCGCTGAGCTGCCGGCCGAGCAGCAGGTCCGCACCTACAGTGTGCACGCTGCCGCCCTCGAAGCCGACGGCCAGGCGCTGCCTGCCGCACAGCAGCGTGTGCTGTTGGCACCGCTGCTCAGCGGCGCCGCTGCCAGCGCCAACAACGACGCCATCTGGGCGCTGGTCGCCGCACTGCCGGCCGAGCAACTGCAACAGCCTGGCACCGATCCGGTGCTCAACGGTTGGGCCAGCCTCGCGCTGGCGGTGAAAAGCGCCGGCACTCTGGAGCAACAGCAGGCAGCCATCGATGCCTGGGTGAAACAGCACCCGGATCACCCAGCCGCCCAACAGCTGCCATCGGCCCTGGCCAAGCTCAAAGCACTGGCCAGCCAGCCACTGACCAAGATCGCCTTGCTGCTGCCTCAGGAAGGTCCGCTGGCCGGTGTGGCACGCGCACTGCGCGATGGCTTCATGGCCGCCCACTTGCAAGCCCAGCAATCCGGCCAGCCAACCCCAGCCGTGCAGGTAGTGGACAGCTCGCGCATCGGCTCGCTGGACGACTTCTACCGCCAGGCCCAGGCCGATGGCGTGCAGTTGGTGATCGGCCCGCTGGAAAAACCCCTGGTCAAGCAGTTGGCGGCCAAGCCGCAGCTGCCTGTCACCACCCTGGCACTCAACTACGCAGACGCCGGCCAGACCGCACCGCCACAGCTCTTCCAGTTTGGCCTGGCGGCCGAAGACGAAGCGCGCGAAGTGTCACGCCGGGCACGCGCCGACGGCATGGTGCGCGCCGTGGCACTGGTGCCCAGTGGCGAATGGGGTGATCGCGTACTCGCCGCCTTCCGCAAGGACTGGGAAGCCAACGGCGGCACCTTGCTTGCCGCAGAGCGCATTGCGCAACCGGTAGCCCTTGCCCAGCAGATTGCCGACCTGTTCCAGCTGCGCCAAAGCGAAGGCCGGGCCAAGAGCCTGCAGAGCACCGTGGGTGGCAACATCGCCGCGCAGCCCTCGCGCCGCCAGGACATCGACTTCATCTTCCTGGCCTCCACGCCGCAACAGGCCCAGCAGATCAAGCCCACACTCAACTTCCAGTACGCGGGCGATGTACCGGTGTACGCCACCTCGAACCTCTACAGCGCCAGCGGTGACGTGAACCAGTACAACGACATGAACGGCATCCGCTTCTGCGAAACCCCATGGCTGCTGGACACGAGCAACAGCCTGCGTCAGCAGGTAGTGCAGCAATGGCCACAAGCTGCTGGCAGCCTTGGCCGCCTGTATGCCATGGGGGTGGACGCCTATAGCCTGGCGCCGCGCCTGGGCCAACTCAAGGCACTGCCAGACAACCGCATCCAGGGGCTGTCGGGTAGCCTGAGCATGAATGCCAGCCAGCGTGTCGAGCGTCAGCTGCCGTGGGCCGAGTTTGCCGGCGGCCAGGTCAAGCGCCTGCCCGACACTGCTCGCTGATGGCAACGGCGTCGCCCACACGCGCCGGGCAGGCTGCAGAAACCCAGGCCCTTGAACACCTTCAAGGGCAGGGCCTGCAACTGCTGGCTCGCAACTGGCGATGCAAAGGCGGCGAGCTTGATCTGGTCATGCTCGACGCCGATACAGTAGTATTCGTCGAAGTCCGCTACCGCTTGCATGCGGGCTTTGGTGGCGCCCTCGGCAGCATTGATCGGCGCAAGCAGAACAGAGTGGTGCTTGCCGCCCGTGTGTTCCTGCACCAGCAACCCCGTTGGGGCGACCACCCCTGCCGCTTCGATGTGGTCGCCCTGCAAGGCAGCCAGCATGCTGGCAGGCCGCTTCAATGGCTGAAAAACGCCTTCGAATGCTGAACCCACTTCATTTTTTTTGCTCTATGTTTCGCGGGCTGGTCACCGTTGCGCGCCGCGCCGGCCACCGCCCCACTTAAGGTCACCAGATGGACATGCAATCCCGAATTCGCCGGCTGTTCCAGGCCAGCATCGACACCAAGCAACAGGCAATGGACATCCTGGCACCGCATATCGAGCACGCCAGCCTGGTCATGGTCAACGCACTGCTGAACGAGGGCAAGATGCTCGCGTGCGGCAATGGCGGCTCGGCCGGCGACGCGCAGCATTTCTCTTCGGAGCTGCTCAACCGCTTTGAGCGCGAGCGCCCCAGCCTGCCGGCCATCGCCCTGACCACTGACAGCTCCACCCTGACCTCGATTGCCAATGACTACAGTTACAACGAGGTCTTTTCCAAGCAGATTCGCGCCCTGGGCCAGCCCGGGGATGTGCTGCTGGCGATCTCCACCAGCGGCAATTCTGCCAACGTGATCCAGGCCATCCAGGCCGCACACGATCGCGAAATGATTGTCGTAGCACTGACAGGCCGCGACGGCGGAGGCATGGCCTCGCTGCTGCTGCCCGAAGACGTCGAGATCCGTGTACCCTCGACGGTCACAGCTCGCATCCAGGAAGTCCACCTGCTGGCGATCCACTGCCTGTGCGATCTGATCGACAGCCAACTGTTCGGGAGTGAAGAATGACCCCTATGCGCGTCGGCCTTTTGGCCCTGACCCTGTGCCTGAGTGTCACCGGTTGCAGTTCGGTGCTCAACTCAACCCGTAATTCGCCGATCGAGGATGATCGCGGTACCCGCACCATCGGTAGCAAGATCGATGATTCGCTGATCGAGACCAAGGCATCGGTCAACATCGCCAAGGCCAGCCCAGATCTGGACAAGGGCTCGCACATCGTTGTCAGCAGCTACAACGGTATCGTCCTGCTGGCTGGCCAAACCCCACGGGCCGACCTCAAGGCCCTGGCGGAACAGACCGCCAGCCAGGTCCAGCGGGTGAAGAAGGTGCATAACGAGCTGCAAGTGATGCAGCCCTCCTCCATCCTGGCGCGCAATAACGACGCCTGGCTGACCACCAAGATCAAGACCCAGATGCTGGCAGACTCCGGCGTGCCAAGCTCGCGCATCAAGGTGATTACCGAAAATGGCATCGTGTACCTGCTGGGTCTGGTAACCCAACAGGAGGCCAATTCGGCTACCGCCGTGGTGCAGGGCGTGTCGGGCGTGCAGAAAATCGTCAAGCTGTTCGAATATATCGACTGATTAGGCTGGGTTTCTTGGCGCCTGTGCCAGACACCGTGAAAAAAAGGCGATCCTTACGGATCGCCTTTTTTATTACTTGACCACTTTCAAGCTGGGCCGGCCACTGGGGCGAGGAGGCTGACCGCCACCTTCTGGCGGCCCATCGTCATCCGGTTGCGCAGCGTCGTCTTCAAGCGCTTCCTCCTCCAGAGGCGACTCCAACTCGAAGACCATGCCCTGGCCATTCTCGCGTGCGTAGATACCCAGCACTGCAGCAATAGGCACGAACAGCGAATGAGGCACGCCGCCAAAGCGGCCCTCGAAGCTGACCGCGTCGTTGTCCATGTGCAAACTGCGCACCGCGCTTGGGGAAATGTTCAGGACAATCTGGCCATCGGTGGCAAAGCCATCCGGCACCTGCACCTTCGGGTACTCGGCGTTGACCAGCATATGGGGCGTGCAATCGTTGTCGACGATCCACTCGTACAGTGCTCGAACCAGATAGGGGCGACTGGAGTTCATCAACAGCTCCTTAAAGCTTGCGCATTTCACGTTCAACGGAGGACAGGCTGGCCAGGAACGGCTCCCGGGCAAACTGACGCTCCATGTAATCCAGCAGCGGCTTGGCTTGCCGCGGCAATTCGATACCCATGATCGGCAAGCGCCAGAGTATGGGCAATAGACAGCAATCGACCAGGCTTTGCTCCTCACTCATGAAGCAGGCGAACTCACCGAACAACGGCGACACCCCGGTCAGGCTCTCGCGCAGCGCCTTGCGCGCATTGGCCCGGGCTGGCTCGCTGCTGCGAGGGCCCAGTACCTGGTCAGCCAGGCTGCACCAGTCGCGCTGGATGCGGTGCATCAGCAAACGGCTGTTGCCACGTGCAACCGGGTACACCGGCATCAGCGGCGGGTGCGGGTAACGCTCCTCCAGGTACTCCATTACCACGGTCGACTCATACAACACCAGGTCACGGTCGACCAGGGTTGGCACGCTGCCATACGGGTTGACCTCGGCCAGCTTGGGCGGCACCCGGCTGGGGTCGACATCGATGACCTGCACGCTGACACCTTTCTCGGCCAGCACAAGGCGCACGCGGTGAGAGTAGTGGTCAGCAGGATCGGAATAGCAGGCTAACCTGTTGGTTACGCCCATGTAGAGCCTCCTCGCAGGGATGCTTGTAAAACTGTAAATGAAAACGCGCCCGCGGGCCCCCCGGGGGGTGGGGCCGGGGGGGGGGGGGGGGGGGGGGGTTTGGGGGGGGGGGGGGGGGGGGGGGGGGGGGGGGGGGGGGGGGGGGGGGGGGGGGGGGGGG